>RFVQ01000260.1 GCA_009922495.1 Chitinophagia bacterium | reverse complement strand
ACGGTATTTGAATGCGGCAAATGGAAAAGATCAGGATATGGAGGCTATGCAAGTGCCGGAGGCGGGGTTGTTGTAGCAGGACTCAGTGTGCCGCTGCTTGCCCATGAGATGGGACACTATCTTTCACTCTTGCACACCTTTCAAGGAACGGATTGCCGGAACAATGACTGTACCACAGATGGTGACCTGGTTTGTGATACACCACCTGACAGAAGCACGGCAACATCTCCTTGTAACAGTCCCGATAACTCTTGCAATACCGATACTTTGTCAGGGCCTTTTACCAGTGACGTGCCCGACAACATTGCCAACTTCATGGATTATGGGAGTGCCTGTCCAAGCATGTTCACACAGGGTCAGGCAGACAGAATGCGGGCCTTTCTTGAAAACTTCAACGGTGGCAGTCTCATCACCAGTGATCGGTGCAACATCCCTTGCAGCGAAAACATTGTTACGAACTTTGACTGGTTTGCCAATCCCCATCCAAAAATAGGCTCACCGGTTCCCTTCAAAAACAATACAACCGGAGCCTTGAACTATCGTTGGTACATCAACGATATACTGGTTGATTCGTCCACGGATCTCACCCATACTTTCAATGTAGCGGGTAAGTACACGGTCAAATTAAAGGCTTATAACCTTGATAGCAACTGCTACGGATCCTACACAGGAAATGTTTGGGTAAACTGCGGTGTTGCCTCCCGATTCTCACCAGACAAGAGAATCATCGCCTCCAAGATAGGCTTGCTCGAAGACTCTGTTTTTTTCTGGAACAAGTCTTATGGAGCCAATGCCTATAAATGGTATATCACCAATCCTTCTGGCAACAAAACAATGGTCGGCACCCAGCAGGATCTGTTGTACAAATTCCCTCAACCCGGCATATATTCCATTCAATTGGAAGCAACCAATGGAAGCTGCACGGAGCTTTCGCCTGTATACCGACTCACTGTTTTGGATCCAATAACCGACGCCATTACAATTTTGCATGAAGTAGATTGTTACAAAAAAGACAGCATCAGGATTACATTCAGTGTTTACAACAATGGATATGATACGATCCCAGCTGGCCTTCCATTCAAATTCTACGATCGGGACCCCTCCCTCCCGGGAGCGCTTGAATTGAAAAATTCATTCGTGCTGCCAGATAGTATTTTGGGTAAATGTAGTAGCCGTTTGTATACCCATGTTGTATCAGCCATGGGCAGAAAACCGGATACATTGGTTGTGGTATTCGACCCTTCGAATACATTGAAAGAAAATAATACCGCCAATAACCAAGCTTCCAAAACGCTGTTCCAGTTCAGGATACGCATACAACCATCCGACACAACCGTATATGTAAACTCGGACCTTCCCCTTCAATTGGCAACCCGCCCCACCACTGCCACGTTATACAAATGGACTTCTTCAGGTAATCTCAATTGTTCGGATTGTGCAAGACCCATCCTCACTGTAACAGATACCAGCTGGGTGAAGACCTATGCAGAAAACCCATACGGATGCGGCGATTCAACACAAACCATGGTTTATGTTTTTCCCAACGATCTGCTGATCAGGGCAAAGAATGTTTACTGCTATAGAAATGAAAATCTACTTGTTGAATCGGAAGTCTGTCTGGGAAATGGATACAAGGCATTGAAAAAAGAAGTTGAAGTTACCTATTATGACAAGGATCCATCTATCGCTGGTGCTAAGTTGCTTGGCACTGGTATAATCAGTGTTAATACGAATTTCAACAACGGTTGCAGCATGATCAGTCATGTTATTGCCAAAACGCAAACTGGAAAAGTCTACCTGTACATCAATAAAAAAAGAGATCCCTTCGAGGTAAATCTTTCCAACAATATTGACTCGATCGACTATACTCCTTTCTCTATTCGTGTTCCACTGGATTCCTGGTGGGTCTATAGGAATGATCCGGTTACCTTGAGCTTTATCAACGGAGGCGAGCCTTATAGATCTATTTTATGGTCTCCCGCCAATAAGCTTAGTTGTACAACTTGTCCAAACCCAACACTGGATACAAGAACCAATACATTGATTAAAGTAGTCGGTACATCACAATATGATTGTACTGATTCCGCAACGATTGATGCCAAGATCTATTATCGCAGCTACCTTGCCTTGCCCAACGCATTCACTCCTGACGGAGACGGATTGAACGATTGGTTCTATGTGATCGCCGGAGCACAAGTGACCCTGGTCAAAAATCTACAAATATTCAACCGATGGGGAGAAAAGGTTTTTGAAAGGAGCAATGCCAAACCCAATGACCTGAGTGCAGGGTGGGATGGAAGCTACAAGGGACAAAAAGCACCACAAGGAACTTATGTATATGTGGTGGTTTTGCAACTTCAGGACGGAAAAACGGATACCCAAAAGGGTACCATAACCTTGTTCAGATAAATGAAAAAACTGCTGATCATATTACCATTCCTGCTCTGCTTCATCAAACTTGAAGCACAGGATCCTCATTTTTCACAGTT
>RFVQ01000259.1 GCA_009922495.1 Chitinophagia bacterium | reverse complement strand
CACGCCGAGTAAGGCAGGGATAAAATAAAATCATTACAATGTTTAATAAGTTTATTAAAAGGCCGGTCCTTGCCATAGCCTTATCTGTGTTGATCGTCTTCACAGGACTATTGGCCATCAAATCATCGCCGGTCGCGCAGTTTCCTGAGATAGCTCCTCCGAGGGTAAGTATATTCATCGAATTTCCTGGATCAAATGCAGACGTATTGGTCAAGTCAACCCTCACCATTTTGGAACGGGCGATCAATGGTGTGCAGGGTATGCAGTATATTTTATCAGATGCTACCAGTGCCAGTGAGGCAACCATAGAAGTTGTCTTTGAACCAGGAATGGATCCTACACTCGCAGCCGTAAGGGTAAAATCCAGGGTTGACCAGGTAATGACCAACCTCCCACCATTGGTGCAACGGGAAGGTGTAATCATCACTCCTTTGCAGCCCAGTATGTTGATGTATTTGAATCTTTTCAGTACCGCTAAAAATATTGATGAGAAGTTCCTGTTCAACTATGCCAACACATTTATCCTGCCTGAACTGCAAAGGATCAAGGGAATGGGTTTTGCACAGGCGATTGGAAGTCGCTCATTTGCCATCCGTGTATGGCTGAATCCAGAGCGCATGAGGGCCTATAATATTTCTGCTGATGAAGTGTTGAAAGCCATCGATGAACAAAGTGTATTGGCCCGACCAGGTAGGGTAGGTCTTAGCTCTGGTAAAAAAGCACAGTCTCAAGAATATGTGTTTACCTACAAAGGCTGGTACAACAAACCGGAGCAATATGAAGGTATTATCATCAAGGCAAATCCGGATGGAGAAGTATTGACACTGAAGGATATCGCTGAAGTAGAGGTGGGAAGTGAATTTGTTGACATCTACTCGAACAAGGATGGACGTCCAGCGGCATCACTACTCCTGAAGCAAAATCCAGGCAGTAATGCAAGTGTGGTGATCGATGAAGTAAAAGCCAAGATGAAGGAAATAAAGAAAAATTTTCCTCCCGGAATCGATTATGAGATCAACTATGACGTGTCAAAATTTGTTGACGCATCTATTGAAAAGGTACTGCATACTTTGCTGGAGGCATTCATATTGGTTGCCATTGTGGTATTTGTCTTTCTGGGAGATCTTCGATCTACCATCATTCCTATTCTTGCTGTTCCCGTATCGCTGATTGGTGCTTTTACTTTGATGAGCTTTTTTGGTATAAGTATCAACTTAATTTCTTTGTTTGCTTTGGTACTAGCGATTGGTGTTGTGGTTGATGATGCCATTGTGGTAGTGGAAGCGGTACACGTGAAGATGGAAGAAGAGCACTTGTCTCCTTTTGCCGCAGTAAAGAAAGTCGTACTGGAGATAAGTGGGGCCATCATTGCCATTACGTTGGTCATGACTTCGGTATTTATTCCCGTTGCCTTCATGACAGGACCAGTAGGGGTACTCTATCGCCAGTTTTCGCTTACCATGGCCAGTGCCATTTTGATCTCTGGATTTGTGGCCTTGACACTTACGCCGGTACTATGTGCCATCCTGTTGAAAAACACCCATGGAAAACCCAAGAAAAAAACACCGATCAATATGTTCATCGGTTGGTTTAACAAAAACTTCGAGAAAGTAACGGGTAAGTATACCAAACTACTTTCATTGATTGTAAACCGGAAAGTTATTACATGGGGACTTCTGATCGCTTTTGCATGCGGTGTGGTGGGTGTAAACAGTATCCTGCCTGCAGGTTTTATTCCCAATGAGGACCAGGGTCAGGTCTATGCGATCATACAGACACCTCCCGGAACAACCCTTGAGCGCACCAATGAAATTTCCAGAAAACTTCAAATGCTTGCGAAGGAAGTGGATGCCGTATCTTCTGTCACAGCACTTGCTGGTTTTGAAATTCTTACAGAAGGAAGAGGTTCCAATGCTGGTACCTGTCTAATCAACTTGAAAGACTGGTCGGATAGAAAGGAATCAGTTAAGGAGGTCATCAAGCTCTTGGAAGAAAAAACAAAAGATCTACCTGCACACGTTGAATATTTTGAGCCACCTGCGGTTCCCGGTTATGGAGCATCCGATGGATTTGCTCTCCGGTTATTGGACAAAAGCAGTGACCCTGACTATCATGAATTTGACAAGGTCAATGCTGAATTTATAGAAGCGCTCAGAAAGCGAAAAGAGCTTACGGGTTTATTTGCCTTTTACTCGGCAAAATATCCCCAGTACGAAATTTTTGTAGACAACAAACTTGCGATGCAAAAGGGTGTTTCCCTGGGTGATGCCATGGAAAACCTAAACATCATGGTGGGCAGCACCTACGAACAGGGATTCATCCGTTTCAACAATTATTACAAAGTATATACGCAAGCTGGACCTCAGTTCAGGAAACAGCCTTCCGACATTTTGGATATGTACATCAAAAATGATCATGGCGAGATGGTACCCTATTCTGCATTCATGAAAATCAAAAAGAGAAATTGTTTTCGAGGTGCCCGTGGGGCGT
>RFVQ01000258.1 GCA_009922495.1 Chitinophagia bacterium | reverse complement strand
AAGATCGATTACAATCCTGCCTATCTTCCTTTCAACTGGAGGGGATGGTGGGCCTATGGTACCGGTTCACTCGGAGACATGGCCTGTCATATCATGGATCCTGTTTTCCGTTGTTTGCCTATTTTGTATCCTTCCAGCGTAGAATGCTCTGTAGCTTCTATCTGGAAAGCCATGTGGGATGATACAGCGAATACCGATGCTTGTCCTCCTTCTACCATCATCCACCTCTCTTATCCCAAGACCAACGGCAAGGCAGGAGAGATCAAGGTATCCTGGTACGATGGTGGCTTGCTGCCCCAGCGTCCTGATGAATTGCTTCCTGAAGAAGAGTTTGGCAACTGGGATGGTGGTGTTTTGTTCATCGGAACCAAGGGCAAGTTGCTGGCAGATTGTTATGGTGCCAATCCAAGGTTATTGCCAACCAAACTCATGCAACAGGTTACTTTGCCAAAAGAAACCATCAAGCGTGTTCCGGAAGGGCACTACTTGCAATGGGTCAATGCCTGTATCGCAGGATACGGAAAAGGTGAGACCAGTTCACCCTTTGAATTTGCTGGTCCCTTCACGGAGAGCATCCTGATCGGCAACCTGGCCATCAGAAGCTGGATGATGAAGAATCCTAACCTCAAGGGATGGAACGATAAGTATCTTGGTCGCAAGAAGTTGTTGTGGGATTCCAAGAATTTGCGCATCACCAACTTCGAGCCTGCCAACCAGTACGTCAAGCGTGAGTACAGGGATGGATGGAAGCTTGAGCTTTGATCTTCATAACAAGACGATAATAAAAAAGACCAGGAAATCCTGGTCTTTTTTATTTGCAATAAAGCAATGAATTTATTTTGAAATAGCTAAGTTGATTGGTTTATTCTAGTTCAGTAAACTGCTAATGATCAGTCAACTGATGCGAGTATTTATAAGCAAGAGAAAATTATTCTTCATTGCTTTTCGCTAGCCAAAGGCCGAAAAACATCAGGAAGATGGCGATGCCAGTTGCGCCGAAAAGGAAGGCAGTCAGAAACTTTTGTACAGGTGCAAACAGGCACATGGTTACGGCAACAATGAAGTACAGAACGTAGAGGAAAATGAGGGTATGTATTCTTTTGTCCATCGGTTGATTTTTTCTACTGCAAATGTCGGAATTTTTTTCGAACCCCAAAATTCCTTGTCCTATAACCCACAACCCACAACCTACAACCCACAACCTATAACCCACAACTCACAACCCACAACCCCATCATTCCCTTACCCTAAAATTAAAAACGATGGTCCCCAACTGTTCTTCTGCCACTTCAGTATCGGGATTGAACTTGAGCTGCCTGGCTTTTTGAAGCGCGATGGCCTTCATGGATGCGTTGGCGGTGGTGGTGCCGCGGGGCTGAATGGTGGCACTGATCACATTACCAGCATTATCGACTTTGATATCGACCGCCACCTTGGCGTTTTCACTGAAATCATCCTGAAAGGAAGGGAATCGGTTGATCTTTCTGCCTTGCAGTCCTCTTGAAATGGACACGCCATTTCCACTGCCGGATCCGCTACCTCCATTACCGGTATAGCTGTCGGAATCAGGATTCCCATTGGGTTTGCCCTGATCACCCTTTCCGCCGGCAATGCCCTGCCCAGGGCTGGCCTGGTAACTATCGGCATTGTTGCCACCGTTGGTTCCGGGTTTTTGTCCCTTGTAAACATATTTTGGCTGCGGGGGTGCAGGTGGGGTTTCCACGGGTTTGGCTTCTGCTTTGGGTTTGACGGCAGGTTGGGGGGATGGAGTTGGTTTGCTATTGTCTTTTGGCTTTACCACTGGCTTTGGCGTCTCCGGTAAAGGGTTGGTAACAGGCTTTTCTTTTGGTTTCTCCTTGGGTTTTTCGAGTGGTTTTTTGATCACTGCAGGAGGGGCCTCTTTGTCATCATCATTGGTCTCCACTTCTTTCTCTACAGCAGTATTGGCAGCTGCTGGTGCGGGAGGGGGAGTAGGAACGATGGCCATTTCATTGTCAACCGGTTCGCCAGGGATCAGGGGCTGAACATCACCCGACCCTGTTTCGCTGTCGCCCAAATTCACTTCCATGCCTTCTTCCTCTTTCTGTTGCGCCGCCTCCGGCGGCGCCCACGATATCATAAAAAACAACAGCAGAAGCCCCCCTACAACAAGCAAGGTATAAATGGAGGCTCTTATGTTTTTGTCTGACATATTCAATAACCTATAACCAATTTAATACAAACTCCTTGAAAGCACCTGTTAAACTTTTCAAGACCAGTGTGCAAAATCTTTTTCGTAATCACCCTTGATTCTTTCCATGGGGGGATTGAAATAGCCGAATTTGATGCTGGGGAATTCTTCCCGGATCATGTCCATCATGTTGCGAATGCCCATGATTTCAGGGGTTTCCGTGATTTCCATTTTGCGCAGGTACCAGTCTGGATCGATGTTGAAATTTCTCCACTGGATCATCTTCAAATTGGTTTCCCTGATCAGTTTGCGCAATGCTT
>RFVQ01000257.1 GCA_009922495.1 Chitinophagia bacterium | reverse complement strand
TGATGGCAAACTCTATTTCAATTTTGGCAACAGTGGTGTCACCCTGAAAGATAAAAATGGCAAAGTGGTGTTGGATCAGGATGGCGATGAGATTGGTCCGCGCAAATACAAACAGGGCATGGTCTTCCGCTGCAATCCTGATGGATCTCAAGTGGAATGTCTGGGAGATAATTTCAGAAATCCTTTTGAAGTGGCGGTTGACAGCTATGGTACGTTGTGGCAGAGTGACAACGATGATGATGGCAACAAGGGAACCCGCATCAACTATGTGATGCCTTATGGCAATTATGGCTATACTGATGAGATGACCGGAGCAGGTTGGTCGGCCAACCGCACCAATATAGAAGACTCTATTCCCTACAGGCATTGGCATCTCAACGATCCCGGTGCGGTTCCCAATATTCTTCAGACCGGTGCAGGTTGCAGGTTCACCCACCGGTATTCTCGTGTATGAAGGGAAACTTTTACCCGAAGCCTTTCAGCACCAGCCCATCCATTGCGATGCGGGTCCCAATGTGGTACGCGCCTATCCCATTTCCAACAATGGAGCCGGCTACAAGGCATCCATCATCAATATCTTAAAAGGTGATCTCGATCGTTGGTTCAGACCTGCTGATGTTTGTGTGGCACCGGATGGATCTTTGATTGTGGCCGATTGGTATGATCCAGGAGTGGGGGGTCACCAGGCAGGGGATCAGGTGAAGGGAAGGATTTATCGCATCGCCCCCAAAGGCAATGATCGTTATGTCATGCCTGCCATGGATCTCAAAACCATCAAGGGCTCCATCGATGCTTTGAAGAATCCCAACCTGGCCATCCGCTTCCATGCGGTGCAAGCCTTGCAGGGATTTGGGAAGGAAGCCATTCCATCATTAGAGACTATGTGGAAGAAAGAGACTGATCCTGCGATGCGGGCCAGGGCCTTCTGGATGCTGATGCAAATACCATCAGCCGATCATGATCGTTATATCAAACAATCCATCAAACAGGATGATACGCAACTGAAGATGCTGTCTTTGCGGGCTGCAAAATATTTAGGACTTGATCCCAATCCGATCATCAAGGTTTTGAAAAATGATCCGGATCCGCAGGTCAGAAGAGAGTGTATCATTGCGCTTCACCATAACAAGTCAGCAGATGCCGCTGCCTTGTGGGCGGATCTTGCCCTGCAGCACAAGGGAAATGATAGATGGTATTTAGAGGCATTGGGCATCGGAGCCGATGCGCAATGGGATGATTATTTCAAGGCTTATTTACAAAAGGTGAAAGATCCTTTGGCAACAGCCGGAGGAAAAGATATTGTTTGGAGGGCAAGAACGCAGACAGCAGCACCTTATCTCGCAGCCCTGGCCATGGAGGATCGTGCGGCATTGAAAGAACGGCTTCGCTATTTCAGGGCTTTTGATTTTAACCAGGGCCCTGAGGCGACCCGTTCGCTTTTGGAGATCATTGCCAAGAACAATGGCAAAGACAGGATGGTTGACAGGCTGGCACTCAATTCCCTGAGCGATGCTGCTGTTAAAAATTCCGCACAGGCCATGAAGGCATTGAAGCAGGTGGTAAGAGATGTCTATGGAACCCGTGATTATATTGACCTGGTCAACCGATACGAACTGTCAGAAGAGAAAGGGCCTTTGGTAGAGCTGGCTGTTTCCAAAACCAGCAATGAAATTTCAAGAGGTGCAGTGAGGACTTTGTTGGCCTATAAAGAAGCTGCAAAAATTCTGGAAGTCATGAAAGGCGCTGATACAAGCAGGGCCAAGGCCATGATGATGGCCCTTTCTGGCGTGGGATCCACTGTTTCTGTTAACATGTTGCAAGATTATGCCATGGATGAAAAGAATGAATTCATCCTGCGCAAATTTGCAGCCTCCAGGATCGGCAGAAGTGGGGAAGGAGAAAAAAGGGTATTGTCTATTTTGAAAAAAGGTCTGGTGCCCGAAGCACTCATCCCGGATGTGGTGGCCAGTGTAAGCGGTGCCTGGCAGAAAGCGGTTCGGATCGAAGCAGCCTCCTATCTCCCCAAGAAAAAAGAAGAATTGGTTCAGGTAAAAAAACAAATAACCATCGATGCCTTGAATGGAGTGAAGTCCATTGCATCCAATGGAAAGATTGTCTTTCAGTCGAACTGCGCCATCTGTCACAAGGTGGGCAAAGAAGGCTATGATTTTGGTCCCGCACTTACCGCAATTGGTGCCAAGTATGACAAAGAGGGAATGTGGAAGGCGATCGCACAGCCTTCAGAAGGCATCAGCTTTGGCTTTGAGGGATGGAATGTTCAGTTGCAGGATGGCACGGTATACAGCGGCATCATCAGCAGCAGAACAAAAACAGATATCGAATTGAGAATGCCAGGAGGCCTGGTACAAAAGCTCAAGGCATCATCGGTGAAATCCATGGAGCAAATGAAAAGTTCCATGATGCCGGAGGGGCTTATAGAGAACATGGGTATTCAGGAGGTGGCCGATCTGATGGCTTATTTGGAGCAGTTGAAAAAATAAAAATGCAGGTGCATATGGAGGAAAAGATCATATCATGGGGCATCATTGG
>RFVQ01000256.1 GCA_009922495.1 Chitinophagia bacterium | reverse complement strand
GGTCCTGTCAGAACGGGAACAGTCGCGTGTAGTGGATGAAATCCTCCATGAAAGGTTCACTGTTTTGCTATCGCAATTGATGGAGCGCACCGGAATCGACATGTGGGTGGTGATCTCCAGAGAATACAACGAAGATCCGGTATTGAAAACCATGTTGCCATCGACCTGGATTTCGGCCCGCAGGACCACCATGTTGATTTTTAACTACGATCCCAAAACAAAATCAGTAGAGAAATCAGCCATCGCAAGATACAACGTTGGAGAGGCGATCAAGGCGGCATGGGACATGCAGAAGTTTCCCGACCAATGGGATGCCCTGATGAATCTCATCAGCCAAAAAAATCCGAAGAAGATTGGATTGAATATTTCAAAAGATTATGGACATGCGGACGGGTTGGATCATACCCACCATGATCTGTTCATGAAGAAATTACCCGCTGCTTTGCAGTCTCGCGTCGTATCAGCAGAACCTTTAGCGGTTGCCTGGTTGGAGAGCAGGACCGAACGCGAGATGCAGGTCTATCCTCAGTTGGTAAAGATCTCCCATGATATCATCGCAGAAGCATTTTCTGCAAAGGTGATCACGCCGGGTGTGACCACCACTGATGACCTGGTCTGGTGGTTCCGACAAAAACTGACATCACTCGGGCTTACCACCTGGTTTCATCCTTCGGTGGCGGTACAGAGAAGTGATTCCACCAGCTTTGAGCACCTGAGGAGTTTTTCCAATCGCCCCAAAGACGATATGATTCGCCCCGGTGATCTGCTGCATGTGGATTTCGGGATCACCTATTTGCGTTTGAACACCGATGTGCAACAACATGCCTATGTGCTGAGGCCCGGTGAAACAGAGGCACCTGCATCGATCAAAAAAGCATTTGCCAATAGCAACCGTTTGCAGGATATCCTGACTGCTCAATTCAAAACCGGCCGAACCGGTAACCAGATGCTGCTCTCTGCTTTGGCCCAGGCCAAATCGGAGGGTATCGTCCCCAGCATCTATACCCATCCCCTGGGTTTGCATGGACATGCTGCCGGGCCGACCATCGGAATGTGGGACATGCAGCAGGGGGTGCCCGGAAGCGGTGATTATCCTTTGTATCCTCATACCGCCTATTCCATCGAGCTCAATTCCTCCACGTTTATCCCGGAATGGGGCAAGGATATCCGTATCATGCTGGAAGAAGATGGCTTTTTTGACGGAAAGACCTTTCGTTACATCGGTGGAAGGCAGGAAAAACTGCTTTTAGTTAAATATTTCTAAAGTACCATAAAAAATATGGTACTATGTATTGCATAGTATTATAAAAGTACATACATTTGTGCTGTTAACGGATCCATTCATCCAAAAACAGTCAAATGAACATTGAAAATACAGCCAGTCAGATGCGCAAAGGGGTGCTGGAGTTCTGCATCCTTTCTGTCATCCAGCGGGGTGAGGCCTACCCCAGTGATATCATCGAAGAGATGAAAAAGGCCCACCTCTCCATTCTGGAGGGTACCCTCTATCCTTTGTTGACAAGATTGAAAAATGCCGACCTGCTCACCTACCGTTGGGTGGAAAGCTCAGGCGGTCCTCCCCGGAAATATTTCTCCCTTACGGAGAAAGGTGCCGCCTTTTACCAGGAGTTGGAAAATACCTGGAGGGAAATGGCAGACGGAGTCGAGCGAGTGATTAATCATCAGGGACAAGGGACAGGGGATGCGGGGCAAGAAAATTCCATAACCCACAACCCATAACCCATAACCCACAACCCCAATACATTTATAAAGAATATACCATGAACAAGGTCATCAACATCAATTTCCAGGGTCGCGTGATCCCCATTGAGGAACCCGCTTATGAGGAATTGAAAAAATATGTCGAAAGTCTCCGTCAGTATTTCGCCAAGGAAGAAGGCAAAGAGGAGATCATCAATGATATCGAAAACAGGATCGCTGAACTCTTTAGTGAAAAGCTCAAGATCACCGATAACGTTTTCATCAGCGAAGCCCATGTGGAAGCCATCATCGTTAGCATAGGCAGGCCAGAACAATTCGAAGAAGAATCTCTTGCAGGTTCAGCGGATAATGAAAGAGCCTATACCAATACATCCTACTCCAATACCGGTAATCCGGGTACTGCAAAAGAATCTCTGTACCGCAATGCGAATGAAAAGATCCTGGGTGGTGTGTGCAGTGGATTGGCTGCCTATCTCAAGATCGATACAACGATCATCAGGGTATTGTTTGCCTTGCTGGCTGTAGGATCCTTTGGTTTTGGTTTGTTATTGTATATTGTTTTGTGGGTGCTCCTTCCGGAGCGATACCTCAATGCAGTGGTGGTGTCCAGAAAATTATACCGCGATCCTGAACAGAAAGTTTTGGGTGGGGTCTGCAGCGGCTTGGCGCATTATTTCAATATCCAGGTTTGGATACCCCGATTGATCTTCGCATTGCCTTTTATTGTTGGAGCACTGGAAAATATCTTTGATTGGGTGCATTTTGCTGGCGTATATACCCTTCCTTTCGGAACATTGTTTCTTATTTATATCATCCTCTGGGCGGTTGTACCCAAGGCGGTTACCGCTTCTGAGCGAT
>RFVQ01000255.1 GCA_009922495.1 Chitinophagia bacterium | reverse complement strand
AACCACCTTGATACCATCTCCATTATCATACTTTAGGGTAGTTACGCCACAAGCATTGGTCATGGTTGCATAATACATGGCATCACTGCCCAAAGAGCTGATGGTGATGGTAGGAGTATTGTTGAGCCCCACAATGCTTCCTCCGCTGGTGGTCCAAGTAATGTTCGGCGTTTCCCCATTGGTGGCATATACATTGAGGGCAAGCGTCTTGGTCTGACCGGTGGAAGAACAAATAGAAAATTGGTTGGGATTGGTCAGAATGTCGTATTTCGGAAGGGATACCACCGTGAGAACAGCAGCATCACTCGTGATGGTACCACATTCATTGCTGGCCCTGAGCTGATAAGAGCCAGAGTTTTGAGTACCCAGACTAGTCAATGGCAGCGAAGCACTATTGGGGGAACCATAAGGACTTCCATTCAGGGTCCAGCTATAAGTAATGGCAGACAGGGTACCTGTTTTGTTTTGTGCCAGCCCCGTCAAAGTGATGGAGTTCTTTTCACAAATGGTGGCACTCGCAGGGTGATTGGCTATGACCGGTTTTTCATGCACGCCAATGGTAATGGCATTGCTGGTGGCGGCACCGCAAGTATTGGATACTGTCAGTTTGTAAATACCCGCATCGGTTGCTACGCTCGTGCTGATGCCCAATCCCTCAGAAGATTGAACTCCCCTGCTCACATCATCCTTGAACCAGGTATAACTCAAATTGGCCCCATTTGAATTCTTGGTTACTGCAAAAGAAATCGGTGATCCAAGACAAACGGTTGGATAATCGGTTGTTGTATTTTTAGGAATGCTGGTGCTGATGGAAACAGTTGGCTTGTCTGCCACTGTCAAGGTGAAACTGCCTCCGTTTACCTGACCGCATGTATTGGCTACCGCTACGGTATACACTTTGGCATCTGTTGCCGATGTGCTCGGAATAGTGAATGTAGAGCCTGTTGCTCCAGGAATTCCACTTCCGCCAGCACTCCAGGCATAGCTCATGAGGCCACCACCCGTGGCACTGGCGGTAACGGATGCACTGGCTGGCTGACCTGCACAAACTGCAAGATTGGATGGGGATGATGTAATAACAGGAGCCGTGCTGATGCTCAAAATGGCATTGTTGCTGTTTATAGTGTAACCGCAACTGTTGGACAGCTTTACCATATAACTAGCTGCATCATTTGCCGCAACGGTTGGAATGGTATAATCGGCTGTAGTGGCTCCGGCTATCGCAACACCATTTTTAAACCATTGATAGGTTTGCGCGGCAGTGGCCACCACCTGCAGATTGAAATTTCTTCCCACACAAAGATCAACAGATGCGGTAGGCTGTGTTTTGATAACAGGCAATTCGAGGACGTTTACATTGAAGGGCGTTCCGCTAACAGGACCACATCCATTGTTGACGGCAACATAATAACGACCTGCTTGGTTGCTTTGTAAGGAAGCGATGGACAATTGCGCAGAGCGCTGAGATCCCAGCGGACTGCCCTCATAATACCATTGGTAGGTTACAGATGATCCTGAAACATTGGTATAGGTAGGCAGAATATTGAGAGAGGAGCCCAGACAGATCTGACGATCGGATTCAGCTGCAACCATTGGGGCGGGCAGTAGCTGTAAATTCTGGTTGAGTCCGGCATCGGTAGTGTTAACAGTTCCGCAACCATTGGATACCGCCAGTGAGTAGGTACCCGCATTGACAGATTGGAAATTAGGGATGGTAAGATTGGCTGTATTGGCAGACAAAACCGTTCCGTTCAAACTCCATGCATAGCTAAGGTTGTTGTCTCCACTTGGAGTCACTGTACTGGTAAGCACAGCTGTATTGCCTGCACAGATGGGTGAAGAACTGGTGAGTGAATTGATGGTAGGTTTGTTGTTGACGGTGAGGGTGGCTGAAGCACTGGTGGACGTACCACAGCTATTGGTAGCGATGAATGTATAAACACCTGCATTGGCTGCAGCAAGAACAGGAATGGTAACGGTAAGGGTGGTATTGCCAAGATCAACTCCCCCTTTCTGCCATTTGTAAGTGGTGGCATCTGTAACATCGGCCGTAAGCGAAGTGGAAGCGCCGGCGCACAATGCCTGACTCAAGGGGTTCAGGGTGATAATGGGTTTCTGGTTGACATTCACCTGGAAGTCATTGCTCGTAGTTGCACCACAACCATTGGTAACTTCTACCGTGTACACTCCCGCATCAATCGTTTGTACATTGGTCAACGCATGCGAGGATGTAGTAGCTCCTGGGATGTTGATGCCGCCCTTTTTCCATTGATAACTCAAGCTGCCTCCGCCATTGGCCTGGGCGGTTACTGACAAGCTTTGATTGGATCCAACACAAATATTGTAGGTCGATCCAGCAGTCGTAATGGTGGGGGCACTGTTCACAACCAATTCTGCTGCATTGCTCGTAACGCTGCTGCCACAGCTGTTGGAAATTCTTACCTTATAAACCGCGGCATCGGAAGAAGAAACAGCATTAATAGAAAAAGTCCTGCTGGTAGCCCCTGGGATCGCAACATCGTTTTTCAACCACTGGTAAGTTTCTCCGGAAGAAGCAGTTACCGAAAGAGAATAGGAACT
>RFVQ01000254.1 GCA_009922495.1 Chitinophagia bacterium | reverse complement strand
AATCCAATTTTGTTTGAGATGATTCATGCGACAGTCTTTGGATTTTTAAATATAATCCAAATTATGGCTTGCTTCTGTGACCTGGGTCACCTATCCAAACTTGATCTTCTTTCGTCAGTTCATTGGTGAACTGTTTGAATTCTTTGAGTGTATCTATCCCCATCATTTCAAAATTTTTGACAATCAAATTTTCATGGGAACTTCCATGAGCAGAATTTCAGCATCGTTCTCATTGGATTCGATTTCAATGGAATCGGTTTCCCATATGCCCATGCCATCTCTTTTGGAGAGCTTGTTTCCATTGATGGTAAAAGATCCTTCCAGAACGAAAGCATAAACGCCATTGTTCTTTTGTTTGAAAGCATAACCCTGGTGCATGCCCTGATCAAAGATGCCCATGTGAAACCAAGCATCCTGGTGGATCCATACCCCTTCGTCATTTTGGTTGGGCGAGAGTATTTGTTGCAGTTTGTTTTTTCGGTCCTCTCTGTTCAGGGTGATTTGGTCGTAACGCGGCGCAACGTTTCTTTTGTTGGGGAAGATCCAGATCTGCAGGAATTTAACTGCCTCATCGCTGTTCTTGTTGTATTCACTATGGTAGATGCCGGTGCCAGCACTCATGACTTGTATGTCACCTTTTTGGATCACCGCTTTGTTTCCCATGCTATCCTGGTGCTCCAGGTCGCCCTCCAATGGGATGCTGATGATCTCCATGTTGTCGTGCGGATGTTTCCCAAAACCCATGCCGCCTTTGACAGTGTCGTCGTTTAGCACGCGCAATGCACCAAAATGAATTCTTTCCGGATCATGAAAGCTCGCAAAACTGAAGCTGTGATGGCTTTGCAGCCAACCGTGGTTGGCAAATCCCCGGGATGCTGCCGGGTGCAGGACGATCTGGCTCATGGCGGTATTTTAAATCAAAGTTCAAACATTGATTTGACATAACCATGAGCTGAATAAAAAATTAACAACTTACAGGATTGAGCTCTTATGAAACAACCGGATTCCCCAGGGCCAGCCACTCGTTCATGCTTGCTGAGTAGTTGAGCACATTTTTGAATCCTTCCTTGGCGAGTAGGGAGTAGCCAATCGTTGCGCGATCGCCGCTCTGGCAATGAACAACGACTTTTTTATCCTTGCTCACTTTGTCGAGGTTGTTCAACAGGGTTCCCACGAATACATGGTCTGCACCTTCCACATGCCCGCTTTTGTATTCTGTTGCACCGCGGAGATCCACTATTTGAATGTTGGGTTCTGTGAGAACCGTTTTGAATTCATCGATGGAGATCACAGGAACCGTATCCAGCTGTCCCCCTTGTTTTACATATTCATCGGTTGAAGCCACATATCCCATGATATTGTCAAGGCCAATGCGCATGAGTTTTCGGGTAAGGTCATCCAGCGTCGATTCATCGGCCAGGAGCATGAAAGGCTCTTCGTAGTTGAGGAACCATCCTGCCCAGGTGGCAAAGGCATTGTTGCCCTGGATGTTGATGCTGCCCGGAATAAAGCCTTTGGCAAAATCTGCCTTGTTGCGGGCATCGATCAGTTTAATGCCTTTGCCCATGGCTTCCATCATTTCATTATTGGTCAGCTGTTTTAGTTTGGGCACAGCGGTCAACAAGGGTCGGTTGACCTTGTTGAGCTTCTTCATCATGGCGAAATATTTCGGAGGCTCCGGTTGATCGGCCAGCAGGTAGTTCACAAAACCATTCTCATCGTTTTCGAAACGGAATGCCCAGTTGCGGATTTTTTCATAACCAACGGTGCTGGAGGGAACAGCGCCCAGGGCCTTTCCACAGGCCGATCCCGCGCCATGACCTGGCCATAATTGGATATAATCGGGCAGTTTGCTGAAGCGTTCGATCGATTTATACATCTGGTGAGCACCCGCATCCATCGTTCCTGTCATGCCTGCAGCTTTTTCAAGCAGATCAGGCCTACCGATATCGCCTACAAAAACGAAGTCGCCCGTGAAGAACATGACGGGTTCCGGACTGGCGGGTGTGTCCGTCAGCAGAAAGCTGACGCTCTCTGGTGTATGCCCCGGTGTATGCAGGGTTTCCATTTTAAGATTGCCCACCATGAAGGTTGCACCGTCTTTCAGTCCCACATGATCAAATTCGTATTCCCAACCCGGACCGCCTTCGTCAGACAGATACAATTTGGCGCCGGTCAGTGCCGCAAGCTCACGCGAGCCGGTGAGAAAATCTGCATGGATATGGGTTTCCAACACATGGGTGATGGTCATGTTGTTCTGTTTGGCAATCTCGATATAAGTATCCACATCGCGCTTGGGATCAATGACAGCAGCTACACCTGCCTTCTGGCAACCGATGAAATAACTGGCCTGGGCAAGGGTTTTGTCATATACGTGTTGGAAGAACATGAGAGAACGAGTTTTGATTGAGTGGGATTATAAAAAAAGTTCTTTGATGATGATGTAGATACCCATGATGAGTACAAACCAGCCAAATCCCTTTTTCAGGCTTTCGGCAGATATTTTTTTACTCAGGGAATTACCGATAAAGATACCGACTATTGCCAATGCGGTTATGGAGAGCAACAGGCTCCAGTCCATCTGTTCTTTGCCCAGATCACCCGTAAAGCCAATCAGTGA
>RFVQ01000253.1 GCA_009922495.1 Chitinophagia bacterium | reverse complement strand
GCATACATCAGGAATACATCGGCAAGGCGCATGACCGGATAAGCATAATCACCTTCACTTCTGCCCAGGCCTTCGTAGTTCCTTACAAACTTTCTGAATACATAGCCGGAATTGGAACCGTCTGTATTATAGGTGATGTACTTGACACCACCGATGGTTACATTGGCGGCCCATGATTGATAAATAAAGGGAGAAAAACCAGTTGATTTCAAGGAAGTCAATCCGATACACATTTCATAATCCCACATCAAGGTAGACTTCATCCGGTAATCCCTGTTGGCATAAGAATTGGGGTTTACTGCAGAATTGAGTGTGGTCCTTGCTGCAGGATTGGTGGTAGGATTGAGCTGAACCATCTTGGGTGCAAAATCACCCGTTGTTGTCAGCTGGTACCTGTCAGCTATTTCATATCGGGGAGCAGCCCAGCACTGTGAACCTTCTACGGTACGTCCTGAAAAATCACGCATCAACTCCTCTCCCTGTGAAGGGTTGGTAGGTGTTCCTGAGTGCGTGAACACCATGATCATTTCCGGATTTCCATTGGCCTTGGGTGTAAACAACTCAAAATAATTGGGAAGAATGTCGGCCTTACCCAGTGCATCAATTTGGCCGGGGTCACCATTTTTGTAGAGGGTCAGACCAAAGTCATTGATAACAGATTTGAAATCTGCTGCAGCAGCAGTAAAAGCAGCCTGTGCTTCTGAAGGATTCTGGGTAAAACCTTCCAACTCAGGCCAGCCATTCTTTTTCCAGCTTCCCCAGTAGAGGTTGAGCTTTCCGCGGAAGGCAAGAGCAGCTGGTTTGGCAGCCCGACCCAACGCTGAGGATTTAGCAGGCAGTTTGCTCACGGCATAATCAAAGTCAGCCATGATGGAATCTTTCACCTGACCAATTGGCATTCTTTTGATATCCTTTACTTCACTGTTGTCATAGATGATTCTTCCAATGTAGGGAACATCACCCCACATGGAGATCAGCCTAAAATAAGTCATGCCGCGCAGCAGTCTTGCCTCCGCAACAATACTCTCCAACGTAGCCAGTCTTGTACCGGTAGCTCCCGGGATCATCTTTTTGTTGATGTTTTCGATTACGTAGTTGGTCCTGTTGACTGCACCATACAGGTATCCAAAATATTTGTCAAAACTTGCCCCATATCCTGAAGGAGAATAGGAAGCTCCCTGATAAGCATCTCCTCTAAGGATGCTTCCACTGGTCGCACTTGTTCCTCTTACCCTGGTATATTCACCATGTCCATCAAAATAATAGTCACGGTCGAATACAGCCCTTGTAGCCGCATAGGCTGACATCAGCGCAATGGTAGCATCCGCGTCGGTCTTCCAGAAATTTTCTGCAGCAAGTTCCCCTGTTGGCACTCTCTCAAGCAAGTCCTTTTTGCAGGAAGTTGGTACTGTCAGCACAAAGACAAGCAGCAGTAACCAAATTGTTTTCGAAGTTGTAAATAATCTTTTCATCATCACAATATTTTAGAAACTAAGGTTAATGGCAATAGAATAGGACTTGTTGATAGGATAGACATTGTTGTCATCCCCCTGCTTTTCAGGATCCAATCCACGGAATGCTGTCAGTGTTCCAAGGTTTTCTGCAGAACCCACTATCCTAAGATTGGTAACACCCATCTTGGTGAGCACTTTGGAATTAACTGTATATCCCAATTGCAGGTTCTTCACACGGAGGTAACTCAGATCATCCAACCAGAAGGTTGTTGACTGCCTGTTGTTACCACTACCCCCCAGCCTTGGCCAAAGTCCGTTTCTGTTGTCCCATGACCATGGATTGTTCCAATGTTCCCAGGATGCAGCATAACGGGCATTGTTGAAGTTGGTATTGTTATAAATGGTCTGCCAGTAATCCTTGCGACCTGCCGCTCCCTGCAGAAATACAGTAAAGTCGAATCCCTTGTAAGCAACATAAGAATTGAATGCGAACGTGGTGGTGGGTCTTTCCTGTTGCAAATTGGAATAAGCCTTTCTGTCATCTGCAGTAATCCTGCCATCTCCATTGAGGTCCTTCAGCAAAAGGTCACCGGGAGCAGCTCCCTGAGGAGTTGCTTTGTAAACATCCGCCCAGGATTGTGCAATTCCATTGTCAACATATGTGTAAACAAACTGGTAAGGCATGCCCAGGAATATGTTTCCTCTCAACAACAACTGATTCCATTTCTCCAGATTGGTATTGTTGATGGCACCATTCAAATTGAAACCGTATTGAACTTTTCCGATTCTGTCTTTCCATGCCAGATCTATCTCAACTCCCCTGTTCCTCAGGTTACCGATATTGGTTCTGGGAGCAGGTGAATATGCATAGGTAAGGAAAGTTGAAAATTCAGAGGGCCTGTTCATTCCTGTAGTCAATCGGTCGTAATAATCAACCGCTGCTGTCAGGCGATTGCGCATGAAGGAAAGATCCAAACCGATGTTGAATACTGAAGTTGTTTCCCAAGTAAGCAATCTATTGATCATCTTAGCGTTGGCAAAACCGCGTTGCACGCTGGCCCCTGTAACATAGTTGAGGTTGGTAAGTGTTTCCTGTTGTTCAAACCTTCCCACACCGCTGTTGTTACCCAGGCTTCCGTAGGAAACTCTCAACTTACCATTGGTCAGGAATTTATCAGTGAATTT
>RFVQ01000252.1 GCA_009922495.1 Chitinophagia bacterium | reverse complement strand
GCAGGATTGGCATTGATGATGGGTGGTTTTTGATAGGGGTTGGATTCACCCAAGTCCATCAAGCCCACTACATCCCTCGCGTTGGTGGACAATCCTGTTCTGTTGGTCACCCATACTTCCAGGCGCAACAATTGTACTTGAGAGTTGATGACCGGCAGGTTCTTCATGGCCTTGTTGTAATCCTGGCGGAATTTATGGGCCAGCATGAAATGCCTGTTCTCTTCGTATTCATCGGCTTTGATTTCGAAGGGGCTGCTGCTGGAACCGCCTTTGAATCCTGCTGATTGTCTTTGGGAACGCTGACTGGCAAAGACAGTGGAGAGCATCAATTTGCCGAATTGCATTTGTGTTTTGATACCAAAGAGCTGTTGCGCTCCCGGAATCAGGGTTCCTTTGGAGGCGAAGGAGGTATTGCCTACTTCGATCTTTTTGAAAATATCATCTGCGCCGCCCGTATAATCCAGTTTGAGCTGGTTTTCAAAATCAAAGGTGGACAGGGTATTGTAGCTGATGGGGAATTTCATTTTATCGCCAATGTTGCCAACAACATTGAGGTTGGCAGCCATGTCAAAGTCCAGGCCACCGTTTCTCCTGGCTCTTTCCGGCAGGGTGGGGTTCTTGATGTTTTGTCCCTGGTAACCTGCAGTGATGTTTACTTCTCCTTGCGGACGAATGTCGATCTTCCCTGTTCCGAAGAGACGGTTGAAGAGGTCTTCGCCCATGTTCAGTTTGGGTTTGACAAGTTTGCGGTTCAGGAGGCTGGAAGTGTTTGCGCGTTTTTGGAAATAATCCCTTTCAGCTTTGCGGGATGTGATGCGCAGGTATTCATCGAAGGAAAGGCTGGTCGGTTTTCGGTAATATTTGTTGCCGATCTTTTCGTAGAGGTAGTATTGCTTGGTCTTGGGGTCATAGCTCACCGAATCAGAAAAGTTGGAAGGATCCTTCAGGTCAAAGGGATTGGGGTTGCGCTGCGACAACTTATCTCCTCTGCGGTCTTGTAGGGGAAAACGAAGCGAGTCTCCTTTTTGCCCCGTTGTTTGCTGGGCAAAGGAATTTTTGGGTAAGCTGGAAAGCAAACCGATCAAAAGCGTTATCAGTAAGGATAACTTGGTCAAAATGTGATGTCTCTTTGTTGGGGTAGAGTTCTGATCAAATAAGCTGAAGTGATTTTTTGATAAGGGTTTCTAGGTTTTCTTCTTCGGTGGAGGATGCTCTCGCTTTTTTGAGGGCCGACTCGGCAGTATTCCGGGGAATTCCAAGAGCCATCAGGGCGTTTAATGCATCGTTCTCCATGCTATGCTGTTTGAATCCAGTTGCTGTGCTTTCTACACCGGCTTTGACCATCTTGTCACGCAGTTCCAGGATGATCCTTTCCGCAGATTTTCTGCCAATCCCTTTGATCTTTTCCAGCGCACCGGTATTGCCGGAGGCAATGGCTGATCGGAGTTCAGCAGGTTTCATGGAGGATAGCATCATCCGGGCAGTACCGGCCCCTACGCCGTTGACGCTGATCAGTTGTAAAAACAACTCCTTTTCAGTTCTTTCTGCGAAACCAAAAAGGGTATGTGCGTCCTCCTTGATCTGCAGGTGGGTGAAAAGGGTCCCCCTCTCCATTCCCTGAATCGCTGAGTAGGTGTTCAGGCTGATCTGGACTTCGTATCCAACTCCTTGAACATCAATATGAAGGAAGGAGGGAGTCTTGAGAACAAATTGGCCTGTCAGCGATGCGATCATGGTCATGTAAAGTTAAACATTTTTCTTCTCCCTTGCCCCCCGTCCCTCACCCCTTTTTTATAACTTTGCCGCCTATGACCCTTACCAATAAAATTACAGCAGCCATCACCGCCGTAGGCGGATATGTTCCGGAGGACAAGCTCACCAATGCGGATTTTGAGCGAATGGTGGATACCAACGACGAATGGATCAGGACCCGCACGGGTATTGAGGAACGCCATATTCTCAGGGGAGAGGGCAAGGCTACCTCGGATTTGGTGGTTCCTGCTGTGCAGGACCTTTGCAAGCGCCGCGGCATCGATCCCAATGAGATCGAATGTTTGATTGTGGCTACCATCACACCCGATATGTTTTTTCCGAGTACGGCCAATGTAGCCTGCGACAAACTGGGTATCAAAAATGCCTTTGGGTTTGACATGCTGGCAGCCTGTTCGGGCTTTTTATACGGACTCACCATGGGTACTTCTTTGATTGAAAGCGGGAGGTACAAGAAGGTGGTAGTCGTAGGTGCTGATAAGATGAGTTCCATCACGGATTATACCGATCGGACCACCTGTATTCTTTTCGGGGATGGTGCGGGTGCCGTTTTGCTGGAACCCAACCATGAGGGTTATGGAGTGCTGGACAGCATATTGAAAAGCGATGGAAGTGGTGGCAAATACCTGAACATGAAAGGTGGCGGTTCTTTGAATCCGCCTTCTGAAATGACATTGGCCAACAAGTGGCACTATATTTTCCAGGATGGACAGCCTGTGTTCAAGTTTGCGGTTACCGGAATGGCGGATGTGAGCTATGAACTGATCCAGCGCAACAACCTGACAGCGGATGATATTGCTTACCTGGTTCCCCATCAGGCCAACAAACGGATCATTGATGCTACGGCCAAGCGAATGGGCCTGTCAGATGACAAAGTATTGCTGAA
>RFVQ01000251.1 GCA_009922495.1 Chitinophagia bacterium | reverse complement strand
TTTCAATAGAAGCCTATCAGTCCATCAAAGAAGTCCTTGAATGAAACATTCATCCATCATCATATTCCTGGCCGTTCTTTTTCTTTCCGGAATTACACTCAGGGTATCAGCGGAGAAAAAAGACAGCCTATTTGTTGTACGCATCGATCCGTCGCTTGAAAAAATTCTATCCCTAGAGAAAAATACAAATGGGATCAAAGGGAATGCTCAGTCTTTCATACAACTAACTGAGCCGGAATTGCAATACCGAAAACAGCAAATAGTAAAAACCAACTCCAAAATATATATTCACCTGGACGGCACAGGAATACTTTTTGAAGGGGTTAAGATTGCTGACACATTGATCCGTTTCAGTAGAATTGAAAATACGCACAACATTAACTATAATGGAAGCGGTCATTTGTTTTCCAATGGTGAAAACATATACGTATATGGCGGGTATGGCTTTTGGAAATCAAATGGACACTTGAAGAAATTTAATTTCATTGACAAGGAGTGGGATATCATTTCACTTGAAAAAGAAATTATCCCCCCAGGAAGCTATTCCCCAGGTGTATGGCATGATGTAAATAGAAATCGAATGTATGTATTGACGGAAAAACCCGTGAATGAAGCCATTGTTGATTTTGAAAACAAAAATAAAGCGGTAAAAAGCACCTACTATCTTGACTTTGGAACCATGAATTGGATTGACAATCCACCATTGCATTCCAAAACCTCTCAATTGTTAAGAAAAGGAGTTTTGCCCATGCAAAACGAAAATGGGATCCTGTTTTCGAGTGACATGAATGTTTACCTTCTTGATTTGAAGAGCAATAAAGTATTGAGGCTCTCAGACAAATCGATTGCCCAAAGTATTTCCAGAATAGCTCAACAAGATTTGTATTTTCTTGACAAAAACATGGTCTTCTTCAAAAACCAGGAAACAGGAAGACTAGACTCCCTGTCCATTCCAATCAATGAATTCAAAGAAGAGTCTTTCCCTATATTCAGCAAACACATCCCCGAATACTTTTATTGGTCTGGGCTAATGGCAATATTGATCGCATTTGTGATATTGATCTCAACCCAGATTGATCGACTCCCCAACAAGAAAATTACTGTTGAACTGTTGGAGCAAAAAAAACTGGAATTTACAGCCATTGAAAATGGGCTGATCCAATTTTTGATCAATAAAAGTCGAAAACAATTGAAAGCTGACATAAATGAACTCAACTATGTTCTGGGGGTTAAAGAGAAAAATATCGGTCTGCAGAAAAAAATCAGAAGCGAAGCAATAAAAGCCATAAACGAAAAGTTCAGTTACTTAACTGGAATAGCTGAACCCCTTGTTTCCATTGAAAGAAGCAATAAAGACAAAAGGTATTTTGAATATTTCATTCAAAAAGAACATATACAGATTGCCATAACAATTCTCAAAACAGCCAATGAGTCGTGAAATCATTTCACAGACGTTTTTACAAGGGCTTATTGGTGCGGAAACACATCCATTGGGGCTTCTTAATCCTTTGCTAATCCTGAATGATTTTGACAGTTTTGGTACCCTTGGCCTGCCTTATCCGGTAGGCAAATGTGAGGTTGACCTGGGTGGGACGGAAGGAGGAATAGGCTTCGGTAATGAAATTGGGACCTGCCACACTGTAGCGCATTTTCCGGGTATTGAATACGTCCAAAATATTCAGGTTCAGGCTTCCCCTTTCCTTTAAAATATCCTTGCTGAACGACAGATCCGCGAAAAAGATGCCCCTTCGCCTACCCTGTACCAGTTTCTGCGGGGCTTCATAGTTCATCCTCCACTGAATGTCCATTCCTTTTTTGGGGGTGAACCGGGATGTTTGTCGCGCAAACCAACTATAGGTCTTCGTTTTGTACAAAGCCAGGATATTACTGCCATCCACATCCGCATGGAAAAAATTGAAATTCAGGTCCAGCTTCCACCATTTAAAAGGGGAATACCCACTGGTAAACTCTACGCCATAGGCTTTTTCCCCCACTAAATTCTCAACCCTTGTGATGGCATTTCCCTTTTCATCCACCTTCCGAATCCTATCGATCTTGCCCTTGGTACTCCTGTAATAAACAGAGGATGTAAAGGATCCTTTATCAAAACTCTTGATATGTCCCACTTCAAAAACATTGCTGAACTCAGGGTTCAGATCGGGATTGCCTGCATTGAAATTTCGGCTATCGGATAGGGTGGCATAAGGACTCAAATCATTGTAAAAAGGCCGACGGACCCTTTTGCTATAACTGACCTGCATGGCATTTTCATGGGGCAGCTCATAGGTAACATGTGCACTGGGAAAAAGATTGGCATAATCCCTTGGGTTTTTCTGGTTGGTCTTCTGCAAGGTAGTGGTCACATCTGTCCATTCTGCCCTCAGACCCGCCTGGTATTGCAACTTTCCTGATTTGTTTCCCAGGATGCCATAGGCACCATGAATGTTCTCATCATAGACAAAAACATTGTCCAACCCTGGCAAGGGATCATAGCCCCCACTGGCATTTTTCTGCTGCACAATATAATCGTTGACCATGTTACGGAAACTGCTGCGAAGCCCAGTTTCAAATTTTCCTTCCTTGCCAATAGGCTTTGTGTAATCGAGTTGAAACAACCATTGCTTCTCATACTCATCATTCACGGATGTTTGCAAGAGGGTCTTGGCAGG
>RFVQ01000026.1 GCA_009922495.1 Chitinophagia bacterium | reverse complement strand
TAAACGGTCTCAAAGGATATCAGGCCAGTTCTGTTGTGGTAAACCCCAAGTGGGGAGACCTTGATGTATTTGCCACGGCACAACATGAAGACCAAGTGGTGATCAGCCATCTCACTGTCAGGAATGGAACGATTTCAAACTCAGGAACTCTTCCCTTTCAGGTACGCATGGATGAATCCGAAGAAGAGATCCTTTCTCAGTCGATACTTTATTTCCAGAAACTCTTCAACAGTGAAGCCAAGGAATTGATCGTGCCCTATCCGCTGGAATTCGGATTTTCCAATTTTACAATTACAGTACCCAAGATTGGTGAAAAAAAGAAACTATTGGATATTGCCAAAACCAATGCCGACCATTTCATTCAGGAACTGAAAAGGAAAAAAATGCTCCATTTAAATGAGGGCAGGTCAACATCCAATGCGCTTTTGTCAAAACTCCAGCTAGCCCTTTCTTTACAGGAATTGCCCAATCATATTGAATGTTTTGATAATTCCAATTTTCAAGGTGGGTATCCGGTATCTGCCATGGTCTGCTTCAAAGAGGGAATACCCAGTAAAAAAGATTACCGGCATTTTAATGTGAAAACGGTTGATGGCATCAATGATTTTGCAACCATGAAAGAAGCTGTAAGCAGAAGATATTCCAGGTTGATCAAAGAAGGGACCTCACTTCCTCAGCTTGTGATCATTGATGGTGGCAAGGGACAATTGGCTGCAGCGCTGGAAGCGATCAGGGAACTGGGATTAGAAGGTAAAATGACACTCATCGGTCTAGCCAAAAATATAGAGGAATTGTTTTTTGCAGGTGACCAGGATTCCCTCAAACTACCCTTCAACAGTGAAGAGCTTTTGTTCATCAGAAGAATAAGAGATGAGGTTCACCGATTTGGGATCAGTTTTCATAGAAACAAAAGAAGCAAGGGCACATTTAGCAATTCACTGGAAAAGATTGAGGGCATCGGAGAAAAAACAGCGCAGCTGCTGCTGACACACTTTAGGTCGGTCGCAAACATAAAAAAGGCTGATGCAGCAGAACTTGCCAAACTGATCGGTCCCGCCAAAGCAAATTTGGTCATTGCATACTTCCAGCAATAAAAAAGCCGGAACTTGTCCGGCTTTTCTCTAAAATTATTTCTTGACTTAGTAAGACCAAAGATTCTGTTCGAAATTGTGGATCTTATTTTTAATGTTATCTCCTTCCAACAATACGAGGATGCTGTCACCGAAGATTTCCTTCAGGTATTTGTCGTACGGATTGTCGATGCTGGATTTGATGATGTAACTGGAGAAGTAACGGCTCTCAAAAATTTCTTCCCATGTCATCTTTGCGCCCAGGTTTCTGGCAACGTATACATCATGCAGCGCAAGATCAGGACGAAGATCTTCATACCAAATCCAGAAAAGAGCACCTTCCCCTTTGATCTCACCATTCTCATCTTTGAATTGTTTGATAGGAGCAATGCCTTTGATCCTCACAACCATTCTGGAGGCTTCCTTGTCAAAAATCCACTCTTCTTTGATCCTGAACTTAAGAATATCATCCGGGTTGAAGATCTTTTTGTTCGGTACGCTCCTTCTCAGTCCCAATGTTCCGCTGGGGTCATTCACAAGGTCTGGAACAGACACTGAATCTGGACCTGCCGGGAGGATTGCCTTACCCACTTGTTCCCTGGTCATGGGGGTGGTGAAACGATCATCGATGGGATCAAATGCAGTAATGGGGTTTTTAGCACGGGATACCGCATTCAAAATAATGTTGATGAACCTTTGATTTCCTTCATCGGTTTCGGCACTGTATCTGAATGTAAGATTCATTTTCTCCCTGATGTCAATCTCACGCCATACCAATTCTCTGTACCATTTGTGATCGGAGCTGATGTAATCATATGCCAAAGGTTTTCTCTCTTTGTTGAGAGAGATTTCAGCGGGATCATCCGGACGCAAAGAAGGCTTTATGGAGTCAAATGCAAAAGGGTCTGCAGGAGGAGGCGGTGGAGGTGGTGGCTTGACAGTATCCTTTGCAGGCTGAATACTTGCATCCAATACTTGGGTATCAGTTGTCGTTTTGGCTTTTGGCTTTGTGGCAACTGTCTTCTTTGGCGTGGTATTCTTTTTTGCCTGTGCTTGACTAGACGCAGCGGTAAAGGACAAGCCTACCAGGAAAAGCGAAGAAATGAGAAATGATTTCATGATGACCATTTTATGAATGGATTATCTCAAATTATAAACAAGGCTGGTGGGGAGCTTACGGTCAATTCCGTCCGGACCTCTTACAACAATGTCTTCAATATAAACACGGGAGCCGGGCTTCAAACTGCTGATGATGGATTGTGCTTCATTCCATACGTTGCCCGAATTGGCCTTGTTGAGGAAGTTCGGATTACCAGGAATATTGGCACCCACCGTAAAGCTTTTCACAACATAAGGTGCATCAAATTCAACATTCTCCAGCATGGCCCTCACACCAGGTGAAGTCATGAAAGTTCCAGTTGATACGGTTTTGGTGGCTACTCCAGCAACAGAAGGTGTTGGGTCTGGCAGCAATTTGACACGGTAAGGGACCTTGCCTACAACCTTGCCATCAACCTTAACGGTGATATTTTGCATTCCCAATGCATTCTTGGATGGAATGGTGATGTACTGGCTTCCGGCCTTCTTTTGTATTTGCCCTCCGCTGAATTCAGCAGATACCTTTTCGGCACCTGCGCCAGCAGTTATGGTCAATGGATTTTCTACCCCCACATACAAAACATTCATTTTGTCCGCGGATACAGCCACGCCCGAAGGTGCACCCACTACATAGTCAATCTTCTTGGAGATCGTTTTGTTTTCACCGGTATTCGGATCCACAAAACTTACACTGACATTCATGCTTCTGCTACCCGTTGATCCTACATTGAATTTTGATTCTGCTACACCATTGGCATTTACCGCAATGCTTCTTCCGTCAATGGTTACTACTGGTTTCACATTGGAGTTAAATGCTCCGAGACCTGCTACAACCGTCATTTCTTCTCCCGGCATCAGATAAGTTGAACTGGTTCCAACCATGGGTTCGAATTTGTCCATGATCAATTTCACAGCGCCCACCTGGTTGATGCAAAATGTTGCCGCGAGATTCTCTGAGTTCTTCACATCATTTTGGAACTTGCTCAGGATGGTAAGAGCCGCAATGGTGGGGGTCATGTGGAAATAGCTGTTGACCCAATCCTTGGTCTTATCTCCTGTAGAGACATTACCAGCTGCTGACTTTGGAATTTCAAGATTGAGTGGGAGCTTGTTTCCAATCTGCGCAGTCAAATCTTTGTCAACAGCGAGCAGCTTTGTTTTGAACTCTTCCAGTTTGCTATAAAGAATCTTCCCATTCCCTTTGGTATCAAAATACCGGGTGGAAGCATCAATATTGTCTTCTTTGAAGGCGCCGGTAGCAGGATCCAAATCCGATTCTACCTTGAGGGCCTGCTTGTAATCTTCCAACTCTTTGAACAACTGAGATGCGAGTTGCTTGACTTGATCAGCCTTGGGCTTCCAGATACCCGCTTTCTCGGATGTTTTGGGGTCCTTCAGCAACTCTTCAAAGTTGCTGTAAATGGCAGTTGTTGAAGTGTTCAAGACATTATTGGATTCCTTTAGGCTGTTGTCCACCACCTTGAATGCATTCAGGATCTCGGCCGACACATTCAGGGCAAGCAGCGCTGTCAACACCAAATACATGATATTGATCATCTTCTGCCGCGGTTCTTTGGGTAGTGCCATATATAATTAGTTAATTAAAGAATTAAGGAAACAGGATTGCTTCAAATCAGGCACGACCTTGCATGGCTGCCAACATGTTGCCATAAACACTGTTTAGGCTACCCAGGTTCTTGGCAAGCAGTGCAATCTGCTCTTGTGTTTTCTTGGCATCATCAACACTTCCCTGCATCGCCTGGCTGGCTTTCACCAGGTTATCATAGAAGGCATTCATGGCCTTGATATGGTTACCGGAATCCTGCAATTCCAATTCATACATTTTGTTCAGCGCACCGAGGTTCTTGGTCAATCCCTGAACCTGCTCATGGAAGGCCCTTGAACCTTCTGCTGCCTGGTTGAATTGTGAAACTGAACCTGCAGCGGTTGTATAGGCATCTTTCATGCTAACCAATGCGGAAGTAGCTTCTTTTGTTTTGCCAGCAAAATCACTGGTAACAGCAGCTACATCTGTCATAGCAGCCATACCCTGTACAGTAGCATTGAACTTGGAGAAGTTGCCATTCAGTTTTGAAAGCTGGTCTGTATCCAAATATTTCTCTATGGTTTCCTTCAGCAAATCTGCGCCGGGTGTTGTAGCCGCAGTGCCAGCAGCTGCTGCAGGAACTTCAGACTTCTTGATTTCAAGATATGCATACAAAAGAAAGATGGCTGCCTCTGTCAAGAGACCTACTGTAAGCATGATGTCTGCAAACGATTTGTGCAGGATTTTGGCCCAGGCACCGAAAATCACGACCGCAGCACCAACACTCACAATAATATTTACATATTTTTCAAGTTTACTGGTTCCAGTGTTTGAAGAGGATGACATAGTGTATTGTTTTGGATTTGAATATGATGATTAATTAGCGCTTTTGCATAGGAGGCAGATCCACTACGCAGCGGAAACCTATATATGACCTGGTAGAATCCTGATAGTCATAGCTACGGGTGCTGTTCTGCAGGAAGAATCCAACGTCTTTCCAGCTTCCTCCCCTGGTTACCTTTCTCTTCATTCGCTTGGTATCTTCATCCTTCGCATTGTATCGAATATCGGGGTTCATGTCATGCTGAAAATTGTAGGCACCCTCGTAGTAAAGAGAGGAGGTCCACTCAGCAACATTGCCGGCCATGTTGTAAAGACCAAAATCATTGGGCCAGTAGGCATCTGCCCTCACAGTATACATTCCACCGTCTTCAGGATAGTTTCCACGGCCAGGCTTGAAATTGGCCAGCAGACATCCTTTTTTATTTCTCAAATAGGGACTTCCCCAGGGGAAAGAAACCTGGGATCTGCCGCCGCGGGCAGCGTATTCCCATTCAGCTTCTGTAGGAAGCCTGAAATCTGATTCAGTGATTCTTTTTTTGGATTCAAGGAACCCATTCAAAAAGTTGGTCCTCCATTCGCAGAAAGCAGTAGCCATTTTCCAGTTCACCCCTACCACCGGGTAATCGCCATAGGCAGGATGAGAAAAATACTTCTTGGCCATGGGCTCATTGTATGCGTAGGAAAAGTCCCTGATCCAAACCAATGTATCAGGATAAATCATGATAGACTCTCTGTTGATGAATGCCGACCTTGCCGGGGCAGTTTTCTTATCCCTCGTATTTAGGGCTGCTGCCTTGTAATCCAACACTTCTGAGGCGAACTTAAGGCTATCAGCATTCAGCTCTTGCCTTCCTCTGATCATGTTCTCAGGGGTAACATACATGGATGCCAATTGGCTGATCATTTTGGGATCATTCCACTTTATGTTTTTTGCTTTGACCCAATCCACATAAGGCTGGCCATTGGCTCCTTGCTTCGTATAGCCCAAACGGGTTGCCGCAATGGAATCCCTGACCCAGTTCACAAACTGGCGGTATTCATTGTTGGTGATCTCAGTTGCATCCATCCAAAAACCATAGATGGAAACCTGCTTGTTGCGGGTTGTGAATGCCTGACTGATGTCTTCATCGGAGGGCCCCATGTGGAAAGTACCAGAGGGAACGTACACCATGCCCGGAGGCTTGGGCATGACATATTTGGTACTGGGCGAAACCCCATGCAGCTGACCATCACCCATTGACGCACCGGATTTTCCCGACTTGCCACAGCTGACCATCATCAGGGAAAGAGACACCCATCCAATGAGGTAAATCGAAATGCCTTTCATCTATTGCAGGTTTTTTTGAGTATGCGAACAAATATATATCAAATTAAGCTAAGTCTTTTTCATACAACTTGTTAAAGGTCAAAAAATTAACAAGCCGACAACAGGCTGACAACGCTGCCAAAAAGGGGGGATACCAGCCATATTCTGGTATTGTCTACGGTATCCTTGAGATGGCTTTTATGGTCTCAGGTTCGGTATAAAAAGGCAATTGACAAGCGTAATTTTGACACAAATAGTAGGCTGTCTCCTTTGTTTTCACCTTATCCCTTAACAAAGGGTATCGGTTATCCTCTTGCTTGGCAGACATAAATACCCTGTTGGGGATATAATTTCTGAGCAATTCTCGACCTCTGGTGAGTGCAGCATCCCCCACTACGGCAATTTCTACAGTTCCTTCCACCAGTTCCAGCATCAAATTGGCCCAAATCCCAAATGAATTGGGCCATTGGGCAACGGCATCCCTTGTTCCTTCCAACATCCTGCCTGCCCTCTTTTTCCAGTTTGGCTTGTTCAATAACAAAGACAAGCGGTAAAGATTCCAAGCCATGGTAGCATTACCACTGGGCAATGCCCCGTCATAAAGATCCATTTTTCTTACCGGTACTTCCTTTTCGAAACCTGGGGTAAAAAGAAAATAAACCTGCTCTTCATCGGAAAAGTTTTCCAGCACATAGTCCATTATTTGGACCGCCTGGTCTAAATGCCCGGTATCAGGATCCCCCTCGTAAAGAAAGATGAGCGACTGCACCAGGTAGGCAAGATCATCCAAAAAAGCGGGAAATTTAGCCTGCCCTGCTTTATAGGTATGCTGCCATTTGCCACTGGAAGGATCATAAAAACTGTTGATCAGGAAATCCATGTTCCGTTTGGCAAGATCGATCCAATCCATTCTTTGACAGGCCAAACCTGCCCGGGTCAGTGCCTGGTTGAACAAAGCATTCCAACCCAAAATGATCTTGTCGTCGGTCAACGGCCTTACCCGTTTTGCACGGTGCGACAATAGTTTCGCTTTGGCTGATTTTACCAAAGACAGGGCCACTTCTTCATCCAGCGCATTGGCAGCAGCCCAATCTGACAGCGATCTTTTCATCCGGGGAATGTTTACCTGCTCCCAGTTACCCTTATCCGTGATATCGAAAAGATCGCTGATCCTTTGGTCAGGTATGATCTCATCGAATTCTTTTGCTGACCAGGTATAGAACTTCCCTTCCACCCCTTCGCTATCCGCATCCAATGCAGCATAAAATCCACCTTCTGCAGACAACATTTCACGGCACATGAAATCCATGGTCTCTTCCACCACTCTTTTGTAAGCGTTGTTTCCCGTGAGTTGATAAGCCTCTGTATAAAGGATCACCAATAGCGCATTGTCATAGGTCATCTTCTCAAAATGAGGGGCAAGCCATTCATTATCGGTGGAATAACGGCAAAATCCGCCTCCGATATGATCATATATACCCCCCTGCATCATCTTGTCAAGACTCAACAGGGCCTGTTCTTTTGAATGAGTATCCCCGGTAAAATGAAAGAATCGGAGTAAATATTGAAGGGAAAAAGTTTGCGGAAATTTTGGGGCCCTTCCAAAGCCGCCATTCACCTGATCAGCCGATTCCAACAGTTTGGCTTGGATCTTTTGCAGGTCTTCGTTTTGAAAAGATGGATCGGTGAAAAGCCTGAACCGTTCTTTCATTTTTTCATTTACCTGATTGGACTTCGACAAATGAGCAATGATGCCCATTGCCTGTTCCTCCATTTCATCCCTCCGCTTCTGGAAGGCATCGTGGATATTAACCAACAACTGCTTCCATGAAATCCTGTTGTGAATGGGCTCTGGAGGAAAATAAGTGCCGCCATAAAAAGGTTTTGCCTCTGGCGTCAGGAACATGTTCAACGGCCATCCCCCATTCCCTGCAATGGCCTGCAAGGCATCCATGAAAAAATGATCAAGGTCGGGGCGTTCTTCTCTGTCGATCTTGATGCAAACAAAATAGCGATTCATGAGATGGGCTGTCGCCGGATCCTCAAAGCTTTCTTTTTCCATCACATGACACCAATGACAGGCTGCATATCCAATGCTTACAAGAATGGGTTTGTTCTCTTGTCTTGCTTTTGTCAAAGCCTCATCCGACCAGGGAAACCAATCAACCGGGTTATGGGCATGCTGCAGTAAATAGGGACTGGTCTCGTTGATCAGCCTGTTTACCTGGGAGCTCACTTCTGAGGAGTCTTGTTGCCAAGGAAATTTTCAAGAGCAGCCACCATGGATGGCATTTGTGGTGAGGGGGCCTTGATATGGAGATTCAACCCTGCCTCTTCGACAGCTTTTGAAGTATTGCTGCCAAAGGCCCCTATGAAAGTACCATTTTGATTGAAGCCTGGAAAATTTTCCAACAAGCTTTTTACTCCACTGGGCGTGAAGAAGCAGATCACATCAAAATCATGGGCGCTGATGCGTGATTTCACATCACTGCTGATGGTCCTGTACATAAAGGGGGTAACGAACTCACAGTTATGACTCTTTAGCCAGCCTACGATCTCATTGTCCTGCTGGTTTTCAGAACAAGGGTACATGAACTTCTCATTTTCCTTGTGCTTGTTGATGGCATCGAACAGACCCTTGTTGGTTCCATCAACACTGAAGAAAACTTTTCTCTTTCTGTAAAGGATGAACTTTTGAAGATAAAGCGCGACTGATTCGTTGATACAGAAATATTTGGTATCCTGCGAAACCGACACCTTCATCTCTTCACAGATCCTGAAAAAGTGATCAATCGCATTTTTACTGGTGACAATGACTGCTGAATACGCTGCAATGTCAATTTTCTGTTTTCTGAAATCCTTGCTGGGAATGGGCTCTAACTGGATAAATGGAAGGAAATCCATTTCTACATTGTGCTTACGGGCCAGTTCAAAGTAGGGAGACTTGGGGGATTCTGGCTTGGGCTGGGTGATGAGTATCCTCTTCACTTTTTTTGAATCACCGGCTGCCACTTTCTTTCCATTTTTGGTCATATCCTGCAATGATGTTGAGCAAATTTAAATAAAAAAAAGCAGTATTTCTGTGCGTGGAAGTTGTTGGAAAATTTTGTGCAGCAATTGTTTAATTTGTCACACAAGAGATTTCAACAAATTGGTTAAAACATGGCTGTCAACAGCAATTCATAGCCATCGGAAAACAACTTGATCAGCATGGCGTTGGGAATAAACTCCAGCGATAGAACAAAAAAAAGATAAACCGGGAGACTTGTTTTTTTTGAAAAAACAGCGAAACCCCTGAACAAACGAATGGCAGTAAGGCCGATGATCCCCATTCCCACCCATTGGAAGATGGTGAGTACCTCCTCCGCAGAAGAAAATGCCATCAGCAGAGAAGCAAATAGCATGACAAGTCCGAGGATTTTGGCATTGAGGTAAACCAGAAAAATATAGTTACCAAAGCTTTCTTTTTCCTGAAAAAGCCAACCCAACAGCGTCAAAAAAATAAATTTGACTACATAGATGACCAATATCAACAGACAACACAATCCCAAAATGATCCATCTCTCCCCACCGCTAAATGCTGTATGCATGCCCATTCCAAAAAAAAGAAATGTAGTGCCCGATAAAACAAACAATGCATTGTAAAGGAAGGAGGTGAAGGCCGACTGCTCCATTTGGTCTTTGGTCTGTCGAAACACAAAACCCTCATTGATGTATACCCTGAAAATGTTCTTTAGATACAATGGATTGGTATGATTTACCCAAGCCAGAAAAAGCAAGAGGAGAACGAACACATAAAAGATCCACTCATCATGAACAATTTTCCTTCGAGAAAGATAAAGCCTCGAGGAGGATTGAAAAGTAGCAAATGCATCTACTTGCTGCATGTAATGCTTCAGGAAATTTCCATAGTGCATGGGCTGTGATTCCAACACTACTTTTTGAAGTTCTGTGGCAGTAAGTGGCTTATGGGTTAAGATAAATTCCTTTCGGATGGAATCAGCGATCAGGCTATCGATGTTCAGGTTAATCGTATCCACCTGAGACAATTGAGCAAATCCTCCAGACGACAGGATTAAAAAAACAATGATAATATATAGCCTACTCTTTAACATTTGCTGCTGCAAAATTAACTGATCGCAAATGGTATTTATCAAAACAGGCTCACAAATCCAAAATGTAATTTGGATTCCCGGAAATTGAAAGGCAGATCCCTGTTCTTTCCGGCAGCATAGGCAAGATTGAACTGCCCTGCTTTGGTCTCCAGCGCTATGCCCAAACCAATGCCTGCATAATTTCCGCTGAACATACCAGCCGGCGAGGGCCTTGAAATCCTGCCATAATCCATAAAACCAAAAAGATAGGATGCGCTTGTCATGAGGTATCTGTATTCCAATGTTGCGATCCCATAACGGCTGGCATAAAAGATCTCCTCATCAAACCCCCTCAGCGTCTTGATCCCTCCCAGCTGAAACAATTCATTGGGCAAGAGGCGTTCCCCTTCCAACCAACCTCCCTGAAAACCTGTTTTCAAGGTTGCCTGACGGCCCAATCGTACATACTTGTTCAAGCGTGTTGTAAACCTGAATTGTGCCGTGTTCAAACGAACAGTGTCATATAGGGAAGCAAATGAAAAGGATCTACCCAAATGATCTGATCTCATTTGTACAATATTGCTGTTCGGAACGATCTTTCGCAGGCCTCCGGAAAAAACAACATTGACCTCAAACCCTTTTCTGGGATTGAAAAAGTAATCTGTCATGTTCCATCGCCATTCCATGCCAATGTTGGAGCTCCGGATATCCAGAAAACCCGGCAATTTTCTGCTGCGCTTGATCAGGTTGGTGTCTACTTCAATCAGACTGGAATTGTTTTGCTGATAAAAGATCTTCACCCAATTCCTGGGATCGCGCATGTACTGGATGCCAAACCTGGTCTGCAAGTTGAGGAAGCTGGAATCCTTCCGCAGCAAATCAAATTTGAAATCCAAGCCCAGCTGGCTGTTGAAAAGATATGGTTTGCGAAAGGCCAGTTGTAGCCTTGGCGACTTCACCTGAATTTGTTGCCACAATACACTGAGTTCCTCACCTCCGCCAAAACTGTTTTTCAAATCCATTTCCGCTTCACCCGTGAGCAGGGCCTTCCCTCCAATCTGCTGATTGGCAGGCATCCATCCCGCCAGCAAATTGAACCTGCTGCTGCGCTGCTGCTCCAGGTGCAACTTCAATGTTGATCCCGTACCGAGCAAATCAAGCTGCCATGGCTGGGTTTCCCTGAGATAACCCAAGAGCGACAACCGTTGAGAAATGGCTTCCAGCCTGCTTTTCCGGTAAATGTCTCCTGGTGGGAGGGAGAGGTATCGATGTAAAAAATTTCTCTTGATCCTGATCTTGCCCTCCACCACTATACTGTCTACATGGTACAAGGGTCCCCTTTCCACCGCCAATGTCGCGTGCAAGGCATTGTCCATGAAAAAACTGCTGTCCAGTCTGACAGTTGCAAAAGGATACCCATTTTCTTCTAAAGAGATCAATGCTTGCTCCCGGGCATCAAACAACGAAGCAGCATTCAAAACCATTCCCTGCTGGATCCAATCTATCCCCTTCGCCTCATTCATCCATTGCATCAGGGTGCTGTCCATTTTCAAGCTCCCCCAATGATACTGAGCCCCCAGGTGTAACCATGCCTTGGTCAGGGATTTGTTCAACACAAGACTATCGATTGATGCCTCCAGATAACCTTCCCGCAGCAAGGAGGGCAAGAGGGTGCTGACCAAAAAACGTTTACAGGAATCGGCATCCGGAAAGCTTTGCTGCTGGGAGACGCTTTCCGGCCAAGGTATGCTAACTTTGTCTATGCCAACGATCTCCAACCGATGTGTTGCCTGTGCAAAGCCTTCTGAACCAAAGCCGAGCAGTATCAAAAACAGCAACTGAATGATAAGAGATCTTTGCACAATTACAAATCTACGTTCCTTCCCCCGAAAGGCATCCATATGGCTGGCATTTACCTACATATCCCCTTCTGCAGAAAAGCCTGCCATTACTGCAATTTCCATTTTTCCACCCAACAGTCTTTACAGGGAGAGATGGTAGAAGCGCTTGTACAGGAAGCCTTCTTGCGAAAGGATGAGATCACTGAACCCGTTCATACCCTCTACTTTGGCGGAGGAACTCCTTCGATTCTTCCTTCTTTCTCCATCGATAAAATCATCGGAGTGCTGAGGGGGCTTTACCCGTTGATGCCGGACGCGGAGATCACACTGGAGGCCAACCCCGATGACATCACAAAAGAAAAGGCTGCTGAGTGGCGGGCCATGGGGATTAACCGTTTCAGCATTGGCATTCAATCCTTCCAGGAAGAAAACCTTCTTTGGATGAACCGTGCACACCATGCGCTCCAATCGCATGCCTGCATTGACATCATTCGAGAGGCTGGATTTGATAACTTCAGCATCGACCTGATCTATGGAACACCAGGACAATCACTCGCATCCTGGGAAAAGGATGTTGATACAGCCATTGCGAAAAAAATTCCTCATCTCTCCTGCTATGCACTGACCATTGAGGAAGGGACAGCCTTGCACCACATGATCCAAGAAGGGAAACGTGCCCCTGTAAATGCCGACGAACAAGCACAGTGCTTTCATTCACTGATCGACAAAACAGCAACTGCCAGCTACCATCACTACGAAATCTCCAATTGGGCAGTTCCGGGTTTTGAGAGCCAACACAACAGTGCCTATTGGGAGGGCAAGCCCTATTTGGGATTGGGACCTTCCGCCCATTCCTTTGATGGCAGGAACAGAAGCTGGAACATTGCACACAACATTGATTATATCAAGTCCCTTCGCGAAAAGAAATTACCGCTGACCCAGGAAATACTCAGTGAAACTGATGTTCTGAATGAGTACATCATGACATCCCTGCGTTCATCAAAAGGAATGAACAAACAACGAATCCTTGATCAATGGGGGCAAGATATATTCTCAACTATTCAAAAAGGAATTGAGATTTCGATACAAGCAGGAAATGTAGTCGAGGAGCAAGAAGCATGGCGACTCACAACAAGAGGAAAGTTCCTGGCAGATGGCATTGCTGCTTCACTCTTCTTTCTCAACAAATGATCAACTGAGAGCCGTCTCCAGTTTTTCAAATGCAGCAGCTGCATCAACACCTTTCCAAAGCACTTCGTAGATCGTATTGGCAATGGGCATGTCTGCACCCGCACTGAGATTGATTTCATGAATGCATTTTGCAGCTGGCAATCCTTCTGCAACCATTTGCATGGCAAGTTTGGCAGCCTCTACCCCATATCCCTTGCCGATCATGTTACCAAAGGATCGGTTCCTGCTAAAAAGAGAATAACAGGTCACCAACAGGTCCCCCAAATACACTGATGCAGCATGATCAATGGACTGTTCCATCCCCTCTCGTATGGCATTCAGGAATCTTTTCATTTCTCCTGCCGCATTGGCCACCAATACACTTTGGAAATTATCACCATAACCCAATCCATGCGCAATACCGGTGCCCAACGCATAAATGTTTTTCAATACAGCAGCGTATTGTACTCCGGCCACATCCTGACTGACAATGGTATTGATATAGGGCGTTTTGAAACCAGCAGCAATCTTGGCAGTTTCAGCATGATCCAATCCTGCAAAAGTCAGGTAGGAAAGCTTCTCTGCCGCAACCTCTTCAGCATGACAGGGACCCATGATGGTAAAATAATTTTCCTGCCGAAATCCTTCCCATGCAGCAAGGTATTCGTTGAGCAATATGTTCACCTCGGGCACAATGCCTTTTACAGCAGATATGATGTTGGTATTTCTCTTGAGGATTACCGAGGAAAAATTGTCAAGATAAGCTGTTGCATAGGCAGAGGGAACAGCCAAGACCACTGCATCCGCCTGATCATAAACCATTGCAGGATCCGTGGTCACCCTCAGTTTATCAGGAGAGAAATAAACAGAACTCAGGTACTTGGGATTGTGGTGGCGGCCATGGATATGGTCGACCATTTTTTGTGATCGAACACACCAAACCAATTCTTGTCCGCTGTCTTGCAAAATCTTAACCAGCGCTGTTCCCCAACTTCCGCTGCCAATGACACCAAATTTCATTTGGCGAAGATAATCAAATGGCAACTGACAACCGCTTGGGTTGGGTTGGGGGTTGTGGGTTGTGGGTTGTAGTTTGTAGGTTGTTGGTTGTGGGTTATCGGTTGAATGCCATTACTTCTTGACTTCAAACAGCTCTTCCTTCTTTACTACCTTGACTTTCATCCCGGTGCGAAGGGTTTTGCTGACAACAGTATAAGGACCCACCACAACCTCATCGCCGTCTTTCAAACCTTCGACGATTTCGATGTTGTTCATGTCCTGTATGTCAGTGCGAACTTTCACGCGTTTAACCGTACCATCCTTTTGCAAAACGAAGACAACCTCATCCATCTTGTCGAGATCCTTGATGGGCGCTTCTGCTTCCACTGCACCCGACTCAGGCATTTCTGTCTTCTTGGCTGCCTTTACTTCTTTGCCTACTGCTGCTGTATCCGATTGATCACGGGTTGTCACCGCATTGATGGGAACAGACAAAACACTGGAATGGGTCTTGGTCTGAATGTCTGCATTGGCACTCATTCCGGGGCGGAATGGAAAGCTCTTGGATTTGCCGGGCTCCAACAAATCAGCATAGGAACTGGGATCGAGCCTGATCCTGACTTCATAGTTGGTAACGTCGTTTGAGGTGGTAACAATTGCACCGCCGGTGCCGCGACTGGAACTGGAGATCTGCGTAACAACACCTTTGAATTTCCTCTTGGAATATGCGTCCACTTCCACCAATGCTGTATCTCCGATTTTTACCTTGGGGATATCATTCTCTCCCACGTCCACCCTTACTTCAATCACACGCATGTCAGCGATCCTCAACATTTCTGTGCCGGCCATCATGGAGTTGCCAACCACACGCTCACCTTTCTTTACATTGAGCAAAGAAACAATGCCACTCATGGGAGCAAAAACACTGGTACGGCCCAGGTCCTTGTTGGCCCTGCTCAAACTTGCCTTGGCACTCGCAACAGCAGCTTGTCCACTTTTGATCGACTGCTGTGCAGCTGCATAATCAGCCTTGGCTGTCAGATAGGTATTTTCCGATTGCTCAAACTCCAGCTTGGAAATCACTTTCTCCTGGTAGAGCTGCTTTTGCCTTTGGTATTGACGGTCGGCCTGGTCCAATCTTGCCTTGAATGATCCAAGGGAAGCAGATGCATTCTCCACCTGCGCCAATTGCTGCGCTACACCAGCAGCAGCCTGGTCGCGTTGTGTAGCATAGATGTCTGCATAGACCATGGCCAGCAATTGACCCTTGGTGACACTGTCACCTTCTTGTACAGTCAGTTCCACGATCTCACCGGATACGTCAGGGCTGATCTTCACCTCCACCTCGGGATATACTTTTCCGCTGGCAGTTACGATCTCAGTGATGTCTTTTCGGGAAGCTTTTTCCACAGCTACTTTTGTTGCTTCTTCTTTCCCGATCACTCCGGCTTTTTTCAATCCCAGCAAAGTGACGATCAAAACCACTACACCAACAATGATCCATATCCATTTCTTGTTCATGATTCTATGTTTCTTTTATTATAAACGAAGTCCCTGTCCTTTGTAAAACTCCAGCACTTTCATCCTGAAGACAAAATCATATTGTGCCACTACCCTGTCGATCCGTGCACGGGTAAGGTTGTTCTGGTTGTTGAGCCACTCAATGGTCTGCATCACACCCAGTTCATATCTTCTGCTCGCCAACTGAAATGACCGCTCGGCAGTTTCCAGCGCTTTGACCCTTGCCATGTATGTTTGGTGGGCACCGGTTGCACCATAATAGGCTGTATAGATGTCCTGCTTCAATTGGAGCTTGTCTCTATCGACTGCAAGTTCCGTTTGCTTCAGGTTCAACTTGGAACGCTGCATGTTACCCCTTGCCTGGTGTCCGTTGAAGATGGGTACATTCAATGAGACTCCCAAGCCTTGTCCGAATTGGGTACGGAGTTGCTGTCCGTATCCTTCAAAATATTCACCCAAACTGCGGTTGACAAAATTGACACCAAAGTTGGGTGCATAGACGGGAACCTGTGCTGTACCTTGTTTGATATAGGCACCCGTTACTTGCTCGCCCAGATAACTGACACCCGTACTTTTTTTCAGGAACTGGTTGAAGTTGGTGGCCAATTGTCCAAATGCAGACAGACTGGGCTTCATTTGTGCTTCGGAAGCTTTCAAGGCCTTTTCTGCAGCCAGTCGTCTCAAATCATTTCCCTTGATCTGGGGCTGTGAATTCAAGGCAATATCATAGATGGCATCGGGTCGAATCTCTAGAATGTTGTCCACCGGAATCTTGTCAACATTGGGTACCACCAACTCAAAAGCTTGATCAGCAGGAAGCATCAGTGCGGCTTTGAGAGAAAGCTTGTCCAAGGATACCTGAGCGAGGGCTTGTACATAGGTGGCACTGTCTCGTGTAACAGTGGCTTCCAGCTCTGCAGCGTTGAGTTCTGGCAATGATCCTGCATCCACCAATTTACGGGTGTTGCGGTATTGAGACTTGGTTTGCTCCAGCACCAGTCTGCTGATCTCCGACTGTTCGATGCTCAACAAAGTTCTGAGGTACAACTGTGCGATGGTGAGTCCAATATCATTCCTGGCTTTGTCAACCCCTGCTCTGTCTGCTTCCAAACTGTATTTGCTGGAAGCTTCATTGTTTTTGCGGGCGTTGAAATTGTAGAGTAAAACATTGGATTGAAGCGACATCTGCTCAAACATCGCAGACCGGCTGGTATAGACGTTGGTCGTACGATCAAGTGTCCGGCCAAATGAAAATCCATGTGTCAGGTTATACTGAAGAGAAGGCAGTTTTTGCAAATTGGCCTGTTGGTAGTTGATCTCTGCCTGTTGTGCCTGAATCTCCGCCTGTTTCACCGAAATATTGTTCTTCATGCCGTACTCAACACAGCGCTGAAGATCCCATTTGTCCCCCTGCGCCATGGCCATTAAACAGGAAATGCTGAAAAAAGCGCCCAAAATTGCCCTCGATGTCATAGAATTTTGTTGAATCTGTCCAAACAATGGTCTGGTTCAGGCTGCAAAGATTCAACTTAATGGGGGATTCTCAAAATCGTTCGTCCCTTGATGCGACCGCTTACAATATAGTCTGCCCCTTGAAGGCCTGTTCGAGGTCGGCTATCAGAAACGCAGGATCTTCCAGTCCTACATAGATACGGATCATGCGATGGGTTGGGTTAGCAGGATCAAATTCTTCTCGCTTTATACCCGCAGATTTAGGGATGAGCAAAGATTCGTGTCCACCCCAACTCACGGCCATGCGAAAAGCTTTCAACCGATCACAGCCATTTTCGATCTCTTGAATTGTTTGCGCTTTGATATAAAATGTGATGAGTCCACATGCCCCACCCATCTGTCGCTTCGCCAGTTCGTATTGGGGATAATCAGGGTCTAGGGGGAAGATGATGCGCTCGATCCAGGTCTGTTGCTTCAGGTATGCCAAAACCTCTTGGGTGGAACGCGTGATGCGGTCGATCCTGGCCGGAAGCGTCCGCAAGCCACGCAGCAAAAGCCAGGCATTGAAAGGCTGTATGCCATTTCCGGCACAGAGGTATTCACTCAGAAAAATCTTGCGCATCATGTCAGCCGATCCTGTCAATACTCCACCCAGTGTATCACTGTGCCCCCCAATGTATTTGGTGGCAG
>RFVQ01000250.1 GCA_009922495.1 Chitinophagia bacterium | reverse complement strand
CTTGGCAGCTTCGCAGGATTTGAGAATGGATTCAAAAGAAGAGAAGATGGTATTGTCGGGATTGGCGAAGAATACGTCAATCTGTTTGGATAGAAGGGACTGTGTCACCAATTGCACATCTGCCGAGGCATTGACAGGAAGCGAGATCAGTTCCATGTTGCCGGCAATCGCCAGTTTCTTGATTTCTTCCATGGATTCAACCGATTGGGGCTCGGATTGATTGAAGATCATTCCCACCCTGATCTTCGGGCCTTTGGGTTTGATCAGCTGTGTGATGAGTCCGAAGGAAGTATCGATGTATCCAACATCTTCCCCCACACCATAGAGGTTGAGAGGATCCTTGCCCGCTGCATCCTTCAGCTTCATCAGCTCCGGTGTACCGGATACCATCATGAACACCGGAATGTCCTTGGTATTCTGAATAGCCGTGATGGTGGAAAGCGTTGGATTGGTAGCGATGAGATCCGGCTTTTGAGAGATCATGTAACGGGTGATCTGGGTGAGGGTGGGAATATCCCCCTGCGCATTGCGGTAGATCACATTGAGTGTACCCTTTTTTTCATCATACCCATTGGCTGACAAGGCATCAAAAAAGCCTTGCTTGGCCATGGCGATGGTATTGTCCTGAAAGGCATCCATGAAAGCAACCGTCGGGACTCCTTCTTTTTTGTTCTGACAAGCGGAAAGAAGAAAAAGAGCAGCAACAAACAAGAAGGATTTATGCATCATCAGGTTGGTTTCTTGGTTTAACAAACGCAAAGCCATTTGGTTACAAGATCTCCCTTATTTCTCCTGCAAAAGAAGCTTGTAAAAACTGATCATCCTGTTCAGGTCGCTGATACCGATCCTCTCGTCAATGCCATGAAAACCCTTGGCATCCTGCATGGGTGTGAAATTCAGGACCGCATCGCTGAAGCCTCGGAAATACCTTGAATCCGATGCACCGATCAACAGATAGGGAGAGATGAGTGCATTCGGTGCTGTTTTTTGCACGATGGCAGACAATTGTTTAAAAGCAGGATGTTCGGTGGGTGTGATGGGTGAAGGCTCAATCAGGGAAATGGTTTGCTTGGTCACCTGCACCCTTTCATCATTGACGGCCTGCTTCACAAAATTGAGTACATCATCACTGGTTTGACCGGGCAGTATCCTGCTGTTGAAAGTAGCTTTCGCAATGGTAGGAATCACATTGTCCTTGATACCCGCTTTCACGATGGTCGGCACGAGTGTGGTATGCACCATGGCATTGGTCTGCTTGTTCTCTTCCATCTTGCCCACTACAGCTCCTTTGAACAACCAGAGATTGGCCATGGCCATGCGGGTGGTAAAAGATCCAATGGAAGTGCGGCTCAACAATTCCTGCACTGGTGGTGTGATCATTGCCGGCATCTGCTCTTTGCGCACATTGACAATGGCTTTGTTCAAAATATCGATGGCTGTTTCTGGTAAAGGTTGTGATGAATGTCCCCCGGGAATCTCCACTGTCAGGTCAATATTGGTATAGCCTTTCTCACCGGTACCGATAACGGCCACGGGTTTGCCAAGATCTTTAAACCGCTGCGTATCAATCATGCCTCCTTCGTCTACTACCAATGCTGGACTGATCTTCTGTTCTTTGAACCACTTGGAGAAAACATTGGCCCCTCTCTTTCCGGAAATCTCCTCATCATGTCCGAAGGCAAGATAGACGGTACGCTCAGGAACAAAACCATCGCGCAGCAAGGCTTCCACGGCTTCCATGATGGCGATGGCAGAGGACTTGTCGTCCACCGCTCCCCTTCCCCAGATGGTATCTTTTTCAATCTTTCCACTGAAGGAAGGATAGGTCCATTTGCTTTCCGCAACGGCTTCCACAGGCACCACATCTGTATGGGCCATCAGCACATAGGGCTTGGCCGCCGTATCCTTGCCTTTCCATTTGAATACATAGCTGAAAAGGTTGAAGGATTGCTTCTCCAAATGGGCATGCATCAAGGGATAAGTGGTCTCCATGAAAGCCCTGAACTTCAGGAACTCTGCTGTATCGATGGGCAGTGTGTCACCGAAAGAAACGGTTTTGATCTGCAAAGCCTGGCTCAGGTGGATGGCAGCCGTATCATATTTCCCGATCTCCACTGCCTGCACGGCAGCAGCATCCTGATCTCCTGCTGAAAAGCGGAAGGTATTGAAAAGCACAACGGCGGTGAGCAGCAAAACAGCTGCGAGCAAAAAGATAAAAATACGCTTGATCATACGGTATAATTGAAATGCCTTACAAGGTAAGGATTTGGATGGATTTTGGCCGTCCTGAACGAAGGTTTACCTTTGGTGCCACCACGAATCAGCACTGAAAAAAGTATTGCAAATGAAAAAGAGCCTCTTCGCTTCAGCCAGTACCTTCTTTCTTGTCTTGCTATGCATGGGCATCAAAGCACAAACCAAAGGGTTTGAGCAGGAGATCGAAAAAATGATCCAGGACAACAAAGCGATGGGGCTTTCAGTGGCAGTGGTCAAGCATCACAAGATCATCTATTCAAAGAGTTTTGGGTGGAAAGACAAGGAAGCACAAGAACCCCTGAAGGAAGATCATATTTTCAGGATCGCTTCCATCTCCAAATCCTTTTCCGCCACCTCCATCCTGCAACTGGTGGAAGCCAAAAAGATTTCACTGGAGGATGACGTGAGCAATCTCATCGG
>RFVQ01000249.1 GCA_009922495.1 Chitinophagia bacterium | reverse complement strand
ATCATGGTGCCTACCATGCTCGCCATGAGCAGTTTGCGGGGTTTGGTTGTGGGATGGGTCATGGCTAAAAGATAAGGTAAAATGAGGGATCTAAACTTTCAACCTCATTTCCTTAGAATAAAATCCGCAATATGCTCAACCAATTCAGTTGCGATGGGCGCATCACCCTTCGTGTAAGATTCTATGTTGGCTTTTCTGTCGCCTTCAATGATTCTCAAGATGTGATTCATGTTGTTGATCAGAACCAGTTTTGCTTTGGGATTGGCTTCAGCCAGATATTTTGCATCTTCAACGGTGACCTGGATATCATTGGTTCCCTGAACGATCAATGTGGGAATATTCAATTTCATTATTTCAGTCTGGGGATCATGCTTAAACCATGAGATCATATAAGGTTGTACAGAAGGCCTGAACAGGGAGTAAATCATTTTGGGTACACTGTCGACGGTTTTTTCTTTCTTAAGGCTATCGATGATCGGAAAGCATATTTTTTGGATCATGGGTGGTTGATTCATCAACTGCTTTTTCAGAATGAGGTCGGCAGATTGGCCAGCCCCTGCAAGGGAGATAAACTGATTGGTCTCTTTTGCTGCCATCATACCTATTAATGAACCCTCACTATGACCAATAATGATAACTTTTGAAAATCGCTTGTCGGCTTTCAACAATGCAACCCATCCGCGAGCATCATCTACAAGGTCGTCAAAACGAAGATCAGCTTCACTTTTTCCAGCAGGGCTGCTTTTGGCAATTCCCCGCTTATCATAACGCAGACTAGCAATTCCTTTATTGGCCAATGCCGATGCCAATATTTTCAATGAATTGTTTTTCATCGAAGGATTGTTTCCATCCCTGTCGGTTGGTCCGGATCCTGCAATAATCAATGCTACAGGGATCTTCTTGAAATTTGCTGGTGCCAGTTGAGTACCATAAAGATCTCCTGAACGGGTGTGCAAAATCAATTCCGTTTCAACAAAGGGATTGAGATCAGTTGTTTGAGCCAGTGTGCTGCAAACAGCAGATAGTTGTAAGAGTAATACTTGTATAAATATTTTCACTTCTGCTAATTTATCCGTCAAGTTAAGTTTAATCGCGTATAGATTTTTCTGAATCGGTATAAATTCCATTATGCAGATGTCGAGCGGTATTCCATTAAATCAGCAGGCTGACAGTCAAGTGCTTGACAAATTGCTTCCAGGGTACTGAAACGGATCGCCTTTGCTTTTCCTGTTTTGAGGATGGAAAGATTGGATAAGGTGATGCCAACTTTTTCAGAGAGTTCGTTGAGAGACATCTTTCTCTTTGCCATCATCACATCGAGGTTGATTATTATCGGCATCTTTATATGGTTGAATCATTTTCAATTTGCAGCTCAATACCTCTTTTGAAGATTACCGCGATGACATAGATCACAGCAGCCATCAGCATATAAGCCTGACTGTCTACCCAGAATTTATCCAGTTGGCTGATTGAATATCCGCGGTGAGCCAAATTCTTTGCAGATTGTCTGGCCCAAAAGCTCAATATGCCAATGGATAAGGTGATATAACTTATCCGGGTAATTTGTTTTGAAACAACATTGCTGAAAGGTCTATCCAGATCAAGTTTGCTAACCAGCTTGATGACACCATAGAACAAAAAGGATTTGACAGCAGCAACCACAAGAACCAAGGAATATATGAAGAAGTAAACAGGCTTACTCCTATTGTACATGTCACTTAGATCCAGGTTTTGGTAGAGATTTTTTACTGCAATGGGATTGAAAAGACTATAGATAAAATTGAACAACAATGCTCCAGCTTCGATGCAAAGTGCAATAAAAATTCCCCAGGCAATTAGGGTGAGGATTTTAAAAACGAGATTGTTTTGAGGACTCATTATTTTTTATAATTTTACTGCAATTTAGTATATATTTATTGTTTTTCAATAAATATATACTATAACCGGAGACCTTCAGAAATGAGTCAGTTAAATGGAGAATGATTGAAGTACTGGATTAATCACTTTACTGTTTAAATAGATCAATGGTATAGTCAAGCAGTTTTTTATCTCCTGCAGTTCCATGCCCGGGAACAACGATCCTTAGATCGGGAAACATTTTTTTGACTTTGTCTACAGTAGCTGACCATTCTTTGACATTGGCATCTCCCAAATAACCCTTGTTTGCATCTAGTTCTTTGATTAGGCATCCACCAAAGAGTATCTTATCCTTTTCGAAATACCCAACCACATTATCACGGGTATGACCTTCACCGGGATAAACGACCAGTACCTGTTGCTTGCCTATTCTCAACTTCATAGACCCATCAAAACTGTTTTGAGGAACAGCAACACCAGTTTCTCTTGCCAATGCTATGGTTTTAGCATTCCCATAGGAAGGAATACCGTGTTTACTAAAACTGTTCAAACCACCCAAACAATCATTGTGAAAGTGAGTGGGGATGATCGCTTTGATCTTGGAACCCAATTTGTTTTCAATCCACAGGATTAGTTCTTCTGCCGCCTTGTCATTGGTGGGAGTATCAAAAATGATAACTTCAGCTTTATCTCGAACCACTAATCCATTACAGGGAACATTGCCAAAATCATTGGTTTGCAGGTATGAGATGTGCTGATATGAGTTCGGTGCAATTTGAATGATTATCAGATCTTTTGAACGATATACATCATGCTGGATATACTCCT
>RFVQ01000248.1 GCA_009922495.1 Chitinophagia bacterium | reverse complement strand
CTCAAATTGAATTTGTTTTTGATGTTCAGCCACAGCCGGCATTCAATCGAAAGTTTGATATGCTCATCAAAGACCTTAAGGGTCATGAGCAAAAAAATCATCCAATTTTCATTTTTGCTGAAAATCCAAAACAGCTGGAAAGGCTGCATTCCATTTTTGCTGATCTCAAAGCTGAGATACCCTTTGTGCCGATCGCCAAGGCCATTCACCAGGGTTTCGTTGACCATGCAAATGGATGGGTGGTCTATACCGATCACCAGATCTTTCAGCGTTATCACAAATACAAGATCAAGCAGGCCTATAACAAAAGCAAGGCCATCACCCTGCGGGCCCTCAAGGAACTGATGCCGGGGGATTATGTGGTGCACATTGATCATGGCCTGGGAGTATTCAGTGGGTTGCAGAAAGTGCAGGTAGGAGGACAAACACAGGAGGCTGTCAGGATCATCTATCGTGACAATGATATTCTCTATGTCAACATCAACTCATTGCACAAGATTTCCAAGTATACAGGCAAGGAGGGGCATGTTCCCAAGGTAAACAAGCTGGGAAGTGATGCATGGGTCAAATTGAAGGAAAAGACCAAGGGAAAGGTCAAAGAGATTGCATTCGATCTGATCAAATTGTATGCCGAAAGGAAAGCCCAGCAAGGCTTTGCGCATAGTCCGGATAACTACCTACAAACCGAACTTGAGGCATCCTTCATGTATGAAGATACACCCGACCAAGGCAAGGCAATCGCCGATGTTAAAAAAGACATGGAAAGTGCCAGTCCAATGGACCGACTTGTTTGCGGAGACGTGGGTTTTGGCAAAACGGAAGTAGCCGTCAGGGCAGCCTTCAAAACCTGTGTCGACGGTCGACAGGCAGCCGTATTGGTTCCTACTACGATCCTGGCCTACCAACATTATAAAACTTTCAGTGAAAGATTGAAAGACCTGCCAGTCACGGTTGATTTTGTGAACCGCTTCAAGTCGGCCAAAGAAAAGAAAGAGATTTACAAAAAACTGGAGGAAGGAAAGATTGATATCATTGTGGGCACACATGCCCTCCTGGCAAAAGATGTCAAATTCAAAGAGCTGGGTTTATTGGTCATCGATGAGGAACAAAAGTTCGGAGTAGGTCACAAAGAAAAGATCAAGACCATCAAAACCAATGTAGACTGCCTGACCCTTACTGCTACACCCATTCCCAGAACTTTGCAGTTCAGCCTGATGGGAGCCAGAGACCTGAGCATCATCAATACCCCACCGCCCAACCGACAGCCCATTCAGACTGAGGTGATGGTGTTTGCAGAGGACTTCATCCGGGATGCCATTTATTTTGAGACTGAAAGAGGGGGACAGGTTTTCTTCATCCACAACCGGGTGAACGGATTGTCTGAAATGGCCTCGCTGATCAAAAGTCTTTGTCCTGATCTCAGCATCGGCTTCGCACATGGACAATTGGAAGGACATGAACTGGAGGAAAGGATCTTTGATTTCATCCACAAAAAATATGACGTGTTGGTATGTACCAATATCGTAGAGAGTGGGGTGGACATTCCCAATGTGAATACCATCATCGTCAACAATGCCCATCAATTCGGGTTGAGTGATCTGCATCAGTTGAGGGGCAGGGTAGGCAGAAGCAATAAAAAAGCATTCTGTTATTTGCTGGCCCCACCCATCAGCACATTGCCAGCTGATTCCAGGAAAAGGTTGCAGACCTTGGAACAGCATGCCGAATTGGGAAGTGGTTTTCAGATTGCCATGCGCGATCTGGATATCCGCGGAGCGGGCAATATGTTGGGCGGAGAACAAAGTGGCTTCATGATTGAAATTGGTTTTGAAATGTACCAGAAGATTCTGGATGAAGCCATACGAGAGTTGAAACGCACCTCTTTCCGCGATGTGTTCAAGGAAGAGATCAGTCAGCAAGACGATTTTGTTTCAGATTGTACCATCGATACCGATCTGGAGATCCTCATACCCGATAGTTATGTGGACCAGATTGCAGAAAGGTTGTTGTTGTATACGCGACTGGACAATTGCCGAGATGAAGATGAGCTAAAAAGGTTTCATGAAGAGATGCGCGACCGATTTGGTCCCATCCCGGAATGTGTAGAAGATCTCTTCACTACCGTAAGGTGCAGAAGATTGGCAGTGGAGTTGGGTTTTGAGCGAATGAGCCTTAAACAAAAAACGTTGCGTTGCTATTTCGTCAACAATCCGGATTCACCCTATTTTACTTCAGTTACTTTCAACGCCTTGTTGGCACATCTTCAACTGCGCACCAACAAAAGCCACCTCAAACAGGTTGGAAAAAATTTCATGTTGGTTACTGAACCGGTTGATGGAATGGATCATCTCCTCAAAATTCTTGAAGAGATGACCCAAACGGTTAATGAAGCAAAGACCAATGGAGAAATTACAACTCCCTGATCCAAATATTCCTGAAGCTCACCAAATCGCCATGATCCTGCAGAATGATAGGCTCTTTCATGCTGTGCGGCTTGTATTCAGCAATGCCAATGTATTCTGTACCACCCCAGATGGCAGCATTGTTCTGCACCAACACGCCATTGTGAATAACGGTGATCCTGGCCTGTGATTGGAGCTTTCCATCGGGTGCGAAACGGGGTGCGATGAAGATAACATCGTAGGTCTGCCATTCACCGGGGCTGCGACTGGCATTGGCCAATGGTATCAGTTGTTTGTA
>RFVQ01000247.1 GCA_009922495.1 Chitinophagia bacterium | reverse complement strand
TTCTCGGCAGATCCAGGTTGTTGTAACGACCCGGTAACCAGGTTGGGTGGATTGATGAATCGTATGTATATCCTGCATCAAGAACGGTTTCGGCATCAGTAGCCTTCATTCTAGGCATTCTTAATCCTGTAACGGCTTTACCGGTAATCTCTTCCAACTTGAGCCTTGCATTCAGGAGATCCTTATTTTCAAATTGGCTATGGAAATAGGTATGAGAAGCAATTTCATGTTTTTCACTCAGCTCTTTTATTTGCTCCGGAAAGTATGCTGCGAAATGAGCTGTGGTGAACAAGGTGGAAACAATTTCGGGATCGGATAAAATAGGATTGATCGCATGCAAGCCCGCCATACCCATCTCCATTTGTTCCGTAATGCTGATGGGGAAACCATATTCCAATGGCATGTCAAATTCCTCTACATCAAAGCTCAGCAGTATGGTCTTGTTCACAGATTGGTATTTCTGATGATATAATGGGGTCTTGCTTTGCTTTGGGTGAAAAGTTTGGCGAGATAGATACCAATGATTCCCAACACCAACAGATTCAATCCTCCGAAGAGTGCAATGGTCAGCATGATGGAAGCCCACCCTGCAACTGTTTTTCCCAGGTATAGTGCATACAAAACATATGGCAGGAAAAACAATGAAATAAGCGATGAGGCCATTCCAAAATAGGCGGAAAAATACAGCGGCTTTGTACTGAAGGAGGTAAAGCCCTTCAGTCCCAGGCTGAACATTTTAGAATAGCTGTATTTGGTTTCACCCGATTTTCTTTGGTTCGGAAAGAATTCAATGCTGACCTGTTTGAATCCCATCCACTTGATCAATCCACGAAAGAAAAGATCAAACTCATTGAATCTCCTCAGCTGTTCCAATGCCTTTCCGCTGACCAATCGAAAATCTGCAGAACCTTTTTCCAATTTCACTTCTGAAAATCTATTCAGGGTCTTGTAAAAAAGGGCTGAGGTCTTTTTTTTCAGGTAGCCTTCATGTTCGGCTTCCTTGCGCCGGGTTCTCACGATCTCATAACCTTTTTCATATTCTTTCAACATCAATGGGATCAATTCCGGGGGATGTTGGAGATCGCAATCCATCATGATGGCCACCGAAGCTTCTGCATGGTCTAATCCTGCCTTGATGGCATTCTGGTGTCCGAAATTTCTGGAGAGTTCAATAAACTTAACCCGATGGTCTTCTTCCGACAAATCCTGCACCACCTGAAGGGTTTTGTCTGTACTGCCATCGTCGACAAAAAAAACCTGGAAATCATAGCCCGTGTTATGCATAGCCGCTTTGATCTCCTCATAGATCGGCCTGATGTTGCCCTCTTCGTTGTGGGCTGGCAGGATCAGGTCGACTTTATTTTTCATAAAAAATATTACTAAAGCGCAAGATATTCAAATTTTTGGCATCATGGCCGATTGAATTACCATGAATAATTGTAAACGACTCAAATTCAATTGATTGTAAAAATAGACACTCGTTTTTACCCACACTGTAACAAATCCATCCGAACTTCGTTCAATAGATGTAACTGCACCAAAACTGATGACAGATAGGGAATACAATATTTGTGTGGATGAACATGCCGATGGGGTTTACCGCTTTGTGTTGAAGAATTTGCAGCACCCCGAAGATGCGAAGGATATTGTGCAATCGGCTTTCGAGAAAATGTGGATCAACCGGGAAAAGGTAGTGGCGGAAACGGCCAAGTCTTATTTGTTCACCATTGCCTATAACCAGATGATCGATCATATCCGCAAAAACAAAAGGGTGGAGTTGAGAGAGGAGTTTGGGGAGAACGCAAAGGTGGGAGGATCGGAAACACCCGGCTTGAAAAGGGAATTGGAAAAAGCTTTGCAGCGATTGACACCATTGCAAAAATCCCTGATCCTCCTGAAAGATTACGAAGGGTACTCCTACGCAGAGATTGGAAAGATTACGGCGCTCAACGAAAGCCAGGTAAAAGTATATCTGCACAGGGCTCGCATGCAATTGAAAGAATTTGTTGGCAAACCCGAAAACATCCTTTAAAATGATCAACCTCAGCAATTATGAAACCTGGTTCCTGCAGTATGCAGACGGTGAATGTTCGCCGGCTGAACGACTGGCGGTTGAACAGTTTTTGCAATTGCATCCTTCCTTGCAAGAGGAGTTGAATGGGATGATGGAAATGCGTTTGGAGCCTGCAGCAATATCGATGCCCGGTAAAGATTTTTTGCGGTTTACAGCACTGGAGACGTTGAACGAGCAGTATCGCTTTGAACCTGATTGGCAGGTTCAATTCCCTGACAAGTCATTGTTGTACAGAAAGCAAGACGCTAAAATCGTTTATCTCTTCAGGGCCATGGCAGCGGCAGCAGTATTGCTGATCAGCTTTGGTTTGTATCAGTTGCATTCCTCCGATCCTGTTCAGCAAGAGCTTGTTACCAAGGCTTCCGCTGCCGAACCTATCATGATACCTACCCCGGAAAAGATGGTTGTAAAGGCCGGTGAGCAAAATAAAAATCAACCTGTATTTACGGCAAACACTGAATCCATTGCGAAGCCTCCAATAATTGAGCCCATCGTTGTTCAGGAACCGGCAGCTGAAGTGTACAGAGATGCGGTGGCAAAGGTGGATATCAATACGCCGGTGCAGGCCGAAAGAAAAACTTTATCCAATTTGAGTGAAGAAGTGCTCAAGGCGGCTGCCTCCCGAATGGAGACA
>RFVQ01000246.1 GCA_009922495.1 Chitinophagia bacterium | reverse complement strand
CGGCAGATTGTGTGACCAGCATCTGTCCCTTTACCAGGATGTCATACAAAAGATCCCAGTCTTTTTCAGTATGGTCTTCTATGGTTTTGGAAATGGAAATTCCTGCATTGTTGACAACCAGGTCCAGCCCCCCGAAGGAGAGAGACGCTTCTTTTGTTGCCTGTTGGATGGTATTGGCATCCGTGACGTCAAGCAGACAAGCAGCGACGGCATCTTTGCCAAAGGATTTGACAAACTCCGCTTTGGCTTCTGCCAAACGTTCTGCATGATTATCGGATAGTACAACACAGGCTCCTTCGCTGGCAAATTTTTTGGCGATCGCTTTTCCGATTCCACCACCACTTCCTGTTACCAAGGCAATTCTTCCGCTCAAAGGTTTGGGCTTGGGCATCCTTTGCAGTTTGGCTTCTTCCAACAGCCAGTATTCAATGTTGAAGGCTTCCTGACGGGGCAGAGAGGTATAGGATGAAATGGCTTCTGCGCCTTTCATCACATTGATGGCATTGATGTAAAATTCTGCTGCAACCCTGGCGGTCTGCTTATCCTTGGCAAAGCTGAACATGCCCACACCGGGATACAAGATGATTACGGGATTGGCATCACGGATAGCGGGACTGTTCGGATGTTTGCAGGTGTTGTAGTATTCGGTATAGGTATTCCGGTACGCTTCGAATAGCGGTGCAATTTTTTCTTTGATGGCATTGAGGTCGGATAAATCCTGTTGCGGCTCAAGATTCAAGACCAATGGAGAGATCTTGGTCCTGAGGAAATGATCCGGACAACTGGTGCCCATGGGAGAGAGCCTGGAGAGATCGTTGGAGTTTACAAATTCCAAAACACGATCATCATCCGTGAAATGTCCGATCATCTTTGTTTGGGATGAACAGAAGCCTCTCAAGATGGGGGCCAGGGCAGCTGCCTGTTCTTTTCTTTTTTCTGCAACCAAGGATTCAATGCGTTGTCCGCCAAAGACAGCTGGTTGTTGCTGGATCTTCTGTTGCAGGTATTCAGCACATTTTTCGATTACTTGCAAGGTGTTGATATAGCTTTCGTAAGCTGTATCACCCCAGGTGAACAAACCATGCGATCCAAGCATGATGCCCACGATGCCCGGATTTTCATCCAAACATTTTTTCAATTTCAGTCCAAGGTCGAAGCCGGGTCTTTGCCAGGGAACCCATCCGATCTTGCCATCAAACAATTCCTTGGTGATCTTTTCACCGTCTTTGCTGGCAGCAATGGCGATGGCTGCATCCGGATGCAGGTGGTCGATATGTTTGAAAGGAAGGAAGCCATGAAGGGGCGTATCGATGCTGGGTGCTTTGGAGGCAAGATCATAGATGCAGTGATTGAAAAGTTCAACCATCTCATCCTCGTGTTCAACGCCTCTGTAGATATTTTTCAAGGACCGCATTCTGTTTACATACAATGCAGCCAGTCCCTCGCGTTTCATGGTACCCAGGTCGCCCCCGCTTCCCTTGACCCACATTACTTCCACTTCTTCGCCTGTCAGCGGATCCTTGGCAATGGCCTTGCAGGATGTATTGCCGCCGCCGTAGTTGGTCAGGCGCAGATCAGCACCAAGGAGATTGGATCGGTAGACGAGCAATTGCACTTCGTCGCCTTTCATGGAAGCAGCTACATTTTCATCCCAGAGATAACTCACATGCTTGAATTCTTGTTTTGACACTTTTGTAAATTTTGGTTGTATTGAATAATCATTGATGCATGTTGTTGCCATATCCCACCACCAAAACAGAGATGACGATGATGACGATGCCGGCGATCATGGTATATCTTGTTTTTGCGCTCACGGCTTTCCACTCTTTCAGGACAAGCCCCCACAAATTAGCAATTAGAATGATAAAGGCCATGTGCAAAATCCAGGAACTTGGCCCATTGCCCAGTTTGCTTTCTCCCATGCCGTAGAAGAAAAATTGCAGAAACCAGGTAGTGCCTGCAAGGGCGGAGAAAAGATAGTTGTTGACCAGTGGCGTTGCCTTGTTGGCATAGTCGCCAAATGTTTTGTTGCGGGCATTGAGGATCATGCACCAGATGAAGTTGGTGGTCAGTCCGCCCCAGAGCAACACTACATAAATAACATTGTTTCTGTAGAGGAATTCTCCCTGATCGGGATGCGATGCTTTCCATGTTTCATTGGCCACATTGGCCATGGTTTGTCCCGCTTCCAATCCGAAATTGAAACAGGCACTCAATACCCCCGAAACGATCGAAACAAACATGCCCAACGCAAACTTGTATTCCGTTCCTGTCATGGCTTTGGCATCAGCGGAGAGCTCCCGCTCTTTTGCTGTGCCTGCCTTCCCGCTCACCACAATTCCAACGATGCAGATGATCAGTCCCATCAGCACCACCATTCCCCAGTTGCTCGAATACATTTGGCTGAAGCTGTCTTTGCCTTGCAGGGGATTGAAATCATAATAAAGGGCTGGAATGATGGCACCAAATACCATGCACAAACCCAGGATGATGCTGCTGCCCAAGGATACTCCCAGGTAGCGGACGCCAAGCCCGTATGTCAATCCCCCTATGCCCCAAAGCACTCCAAAGAGGTAAACGATGCCAAGGGTATCGCTGCCAGTGGCTTTGATGATCGCAGGGAAATCAGGTATGGTCAAATAGGCGGCCAGTGGAGGCATGATCAGCCAGGAGAACAGTCCGCCGACGATCCAGAAACTTTCCCAGTTCCAGCCTTTTACTTTTTTAAA
>RFVQ01000245.1 GCA_009922495.1 Chitinophagia bacterium | reverse complement strand
TGGGCAGTGTTGTACCGGCATTGCTGACCAAATGAATGTATTGACGGTTTCTGGTAATGGATGCTTTGAAAGATGAAACATCATCTACACTGTATAGGATGGTTGCCCTGGGCTCGAGACCGTGATAAAACTTCAATTGCTGTCCCCTTGCATACTGAATGCTATCCAGTCTGTTGCCATTGTTGTCTGTGATGTATCGATCATAAGGTCCAACCTGCTGGAAACCACTCCAACGCAAACCATAATTCAGTTTCAGTTTATCATTGATATCCCAGTCGTCTTGTGCATACAAGCCCACTTCTCTGGCATACTTCAACTGAGCATTATTGGGCTGGAACACCACACTGTCTTGTCGTCCTGAAACCACAGAGGGTGAAAACCGGTGGTTGATGAACATGGCCCCATATTTCAATTTGTGTTCCGGCGTCAAGTAATGATCGAAATCTGTTTTCAGGCTGAGGTCTCTTATACCGCTGCTCAAAGTAAAATTGAAGTTGTTCTGGAGTGCGCCCAATGCAAAATCATAATCATTGTACAACAGTGTTGTGTTCATGAAAAGCTTTTGATCAAAAACATGGTTCCAACGTGCCGTCATGGTTGCATTTCCCCAAGGAATGCTCACATTGAACTGTCGCTGGTTGTTTTTAAAGTCAAATACATCCCTGCCAAAATAACCACTGATGTAAAGGCGGTCTTTGTTGGAGAAACGATAATTGAATTTGGTATTCAGGTCATAGAAATAATAACCGGATCCGTAAAACTGGCTCCCTTTTTTGATAAAGGGTTTTACCAGTGCATCGATATAGGTACGCCTGCCAGAGATCATGAAAGAAGATTTGTCCTTTTTGATGGGTCCCTGTATGGAAAGTCGTGATGCGATGCTACCAATGCCCCCTTCTGCCTGAAACTTTTTCATGTTTCCATCTTTCATGGAAATATCCAAAACAGAGGACAATCTTCCCCCGTATTGTGCAGGCATTCCCCCTTTGATGAGACTGGTATTCTTGATGGCATCACCATTGAAAATGGAAAAGAAACCAAAAAGATGTCCCGTATTGTAAACTACTGCATCATCCAGTAAGATAAGGTTCTGATCAGGACCTCCTCCCCTTACATAAATACCACTGTTGCCCTCGCCAGCATTGGTTACCCCCGGAAAAAGTTGCAAGGTTTTCAAGGGATCGACCTCTCCAAAAATAACCGGTAAAGATTTCATTTTGGAGGTTGTCAGATCAATTTGTCCCATTTGTGCATTGCGCAGATTGGCATCTTTTTTTCTATTGGTGATCACAATTTCCTGCGAAAGGCTGGATCTCGAGAGTAGCGAAAAATTAAGTTGTTGGTCACCCTTTACCACAAGGGTTTGCTCCAGGGGATAATAGCCTACAAAAGAAATGACCATTTTGTACTCCCCTTCCGGAAGGGTAATGGAATAATATCCATAGGCATTCGTATTGATCCCTTTGCCTGCATTTTGCGTCTGAACCGTTGCTCCAATGAGGGTCTCACGACTGAGGGAATCCCGAACATACCCACTGATGGTGTGCTTTTTCTGGGAAAAAGCATGGAGGGAAAGAAAGATAAAAATCAAAAACAGAACATGTCTCACGACAACCATAACATTATTGAGGTTGCAAAGTTCAGCCGCAAAGGTAGATTGTACTAACTTTGCGGCGCAAGAATATTTTATGCTGGCAGGATTACAGGATCTGACTTTTGAATTTGGTGCTAGGGCTATTGTGGAAGAAGCCACCTGGCATATCCATCCCGGAGACAGAATCGGGTTGATTGGCTACAATGGTACCGGTAAATCGACCCTCCTCAAATTGCTGGCCGGAGAATACCTGCCCAGTGCCGGAACAGTGGAGAGAAGCAGATCGACTACCATTGGTTATTTGCACCAGGATTTGCTGAGTTTCGATACAGAGGAAAGCATCTTACAAGTAGCGATGGGAGCCTTTGAAAGGGTCCTTTTTATCCAAAAAGAAATCGAAAGACTGGGCGAAGAACTTGAAAAAGCTGAAGATGAAAAAAAGCTGATCCAGTATACTGACCTTTTGCATGAGATGGATGTGCTGGATGGGTATAACATTGACCATAAGACAGAGGATGTATTGCATGGACTGGGTTTCAGCCAGGCTGACTTGACCAGACCCTACAAAGAATTCAGCGGTGGCTGGAGAATGCGCGTGTTACTCGCCAAAATGATCCTCATGCAGCCCGACCTGCTGATGTTGGACGAACCGACCAACCACCTGGATCTTCCCTCGATCGAATGGCTGGAAAAATACCTTATCCATTATCAAGGAGCCGTTGTAATCGTAAGCCACGACAAATTTTTCCTGGATCGCATGGTGAACAAGATTGTGGAGCTCTACCAAAGAAAGCTGCACATCTATTCCGGGAACTATTCTTACTACGAGAAGGAGAAATTGGTTCGCCTGGAAATGCAGCAAAGGGCTTTTGAAAATCAACAGGATTTTATCCGACAACAGGAAAGATTCATCGAACGATTCAAGGCCAAGGCCTCCAAGGCAGCACAAGCACAGAGTGTGCAGAAACGCCTTGACAAGATCGAGCGCGTAGAAGAGGCAAGCATTGAAAGACCAAATATCCGCATGAACTTCAATGTTGACAAGACCCCGGGTAAGGTAATCTGTACCCTCAGGCAAGTCTCCAAGCGTTTTGGGAACATTGAAATTACTGACCAGGCAGATGGAGAGATCGAAAGAGGCGACAAGATCGCTTTGATTGGAGCGA
>RFVQ01000244.1 GCA_009922495.1 Chitinophagia bacterium | reverse complement strand
GGTCCTGGGTCTGCCATTGACATCTTTCAGTGTATTTTTTTTGGATTTCGCTGCCTGTGTTGAATAGAGGCCGAGCAAATATGATTTTGTTGTGAAGTTTTCCTCACCCTGGCCCTGTATAGACTTGAGCTGATTGGGATTGGCGAGGCCTTTTTCAACGAGTATCAGTTCATTTACCCTGTTTCCCCTCCAGATACAGAAGTCATTCGCTTGTCTCCATGAAACGCCTACGACAGGGTAGTTGTTGTAGGAAGGATGCCTGAAATAATTTTCAACCAGTGGTTCATTGGCGGCCAATTCACTGCGCCAAACCAGTGTATCGGGTTTTGCACCCTGCACCACTTCAATGAATGATTCATCTTCAAAGGTTCTTTCGATCCAGTTGAGGTATTCACGATAGTGAATGTTGGCAACTTCTGTTTTGTCGATGTAAAAAGAAGAGACAGTCAATCTTCTGGGTACATTGTTCCAATCGCCCATGATGTCTTCATCAGCTGCACCCATGGTGAAGGTTCCTCCCTGCACAAAGACAAGACCGGGGCCGGTAGCCTGCTCCCTAACGGGTGAGCGGAAGAATCCGCCTTGTTTGGGATCATTGTAGTTCCAGCCCGTGATGCTTGATTTTTCAAATTTCTTCTTGGCAAAAGGCAGACCACCTTTACAAGAAGCAAACAGTACGATCGAAGCGATAAGGTAAAAAGAGTTCCTCATGTGGAGTGCTTTTTTAATTGACCGGTTTCCTGAACGGGCACAAGCAAAAACGATTGCCTTCGCCCCAGACCTCGGCAGAACAAATGTAAGTGTTAAATTAAATCCATTCAATGGGTTACGTCAAATATTATGTTTAGTAAATGCTAAATTTGTCAACTGCTTTTTATGAAAAGATGGTCGGTTTTTGGCGCATTGGTCCTGGTGGCCCTTTTTACCAAAGGCCAGCGAACCTATGTGGGTGCTTCTGTATTGAGCACCGGTCGTTGGATCAAACTGTCCACCATCGAGCCGGGAATTTACAGGGTAAATGGTGAACAGCTCAAAGCTGCTGGTTTCACTGCCGGCATCTCCTCGGATCAATTGCGGCTTTTTGGAAATGCAGGGGGGGAGCTACCAGAGGACAATGGTGCTGCAGCGGTGGATGACCTGCAGGAAGTTTCGATTGAGCTCTTTGATGGGGGAGATGGCCGATTCGATGCCAACGATTATTTTCTTTTCTATGCGGGAGGCCCGCACCAGTGGGTATACGATGAAGCCATTCGCCGTTATCGTTTTCGAAAGAACCATTATTCCAACAAGAACTATTTCTTTCTCCAGCTTTCAGCAGAGAAAGGCAAAAGAGTCCCAGCAGCACCCGCATTCAACAATCCCGTCAGGCAGGTAAATGCGTTTTATGAACATTATCGCCATGAATTGGATTCTTTCAATTTTTTGAAAAGTGGAAAAGAATGGTATGGTGAAGATCTGAGCAACCAGCCCGGAAGAAAGTCGACCCGGGATTTCCTGATTCCCTTTACCGCAGTGCCGGCAAAACCCCTGAAACTGATCAGTGATTTGGCAGGAAGGGGATTTGGACAGGTCAACCGGATCCCGGTTTTGTTGAATGGGAAGCCTTTGCTGGAGCACCAAACCCTTCCCTTGGTGGGAACCAATCTTGAACCATCCGCCAATCCAAGCAGAGAGGAAGCGGAAACCTTGCCTTCATCGGGTTCCCTTCAACTGAGCTACCAATTCAATGGATCCGGAGTAAATGCAGAGGCCTGGCTGAACTGGTTCGAGGTACATGGGATGCGCAACCTAGACATGCAAGGACTTTCACGCTTGCAGTTCAGGGATACGATTCGGATGCAGCGGGGCCAGGCAACAGAATATGTTTTGACCAACCCCTCTGCCAATACCAGGATATGGGACATCACCCATCCCCTTCAACCCCTCAACATCAATTTTCAATCAGGCAATCCGCTCCGTTTTGTGCAGGAGAATACCCAGATCAAGGAGTTTCTTGCTTTCGATGCCAATCAAACGTTTGCTGCTTTCATCGAAGGACCTGTGGCCAATCAAAACCTCCATGGTGCCAGTTTTCAGGACATGATCATTGTGGCAGACAAGGAACTGCTTGAACAGGCAGAGAGACTGGCAGCCTTTCATCGGGAGCGGCAAGGATTGAAAGTGTTGGTGGTTCAGCCGGAAAAGATCTACCATGAATTCAGCACCGGCATGCCTGACCCTAGCGCCATTCGTAATTTTTTGAAAATGTTCTACGACAGGGCCGCGGGAAACAGCAGCCTCAGGCCCCAATATCTCCTGCTCTTTGGAGGGGCCAGTCATGTGCAGTTGGATTCAAAGTCGAAGGGCAAAAACAATGTCCCTTCTTACCAAAGTGCTTCTTCGCTGGATCCGCTTACCAGCTATGTGACGGATGATTACTTCGGCTTTCTCGATGATGATGAGGATATCAACAGGAACTTGCCTGCCCCCTTGCTGGACATTGGCATTGGACGCATACCTGCCCGAACCATTGAACAGGCCAGGAATGCGGTTGACAAGATCATCCACTACCACGCCCTTTCAGCTTTTGGAAGTTGGCGCAACAACATAACATTGGTGGCAGATGATGAGGATTTCAATCTCCACCTCAATGATGCCGAACAACACGCATCGTTGATCGCTTCTGGTTCCACTGCCTGGAACCTGCAAAAAATATACCTGGATGCATTTGTGCAAGAGGGCGGTACAGCTGGCTCCTTTTATCCTGGGGTCAACAAGGCCATTACCAAAAATGTCAACAGCGGCACACTGGTATGG
>RFVQ01000243.1 GCA_009922495.1 Chitinophagia bacterium | reverse complement strand
GATCCCGAAAAACTTTATACCAGCATCATGGTGCACGATGCCAATGATTATTATTACAAGGGGATGGACAGCAAAAAGACTTATTATTATAGGATAGAAGCAATCAATGAAAATGGAGTTTCACTTTCCAGCGAGATCAGGAAAGCAGAGTAGGGAGGAAAAAGCACGAAAACGTTTTCGTTACTTCCGGCTTACGCAAACGATTGCACTCAGATATTAATCTTTACTTGAGAAAGATTTCCCACAAAAGGGATAACCTAAAATCAGCCAAATATGAGAAAACTAGCTTTTCTGTTCAGTGTCATGCTCTTGACCCATTTGGGTTACGCACAGACACCCAAAGATGTTACCGGTAAGGTGACCGATGCCAATGGTCAGCCCCTATCCGGAACAACTATTAGCAACAAGACATCTGGAGCCTCCACAGTAACCAATGCTGCGGGTACCTATTCCATCAAGGCAAAATCAGGCGACCTGCTGGTATTCAGCATGGTATCCTTTGCCGATCAGGAGCGTACAGTGGGAGCATCCGCTACGATCAATGTAAGTCTGCAAACCGCTGCCTCACAGCTCTCAGACGTAGTGGTAGTGGGTTATGGTAGGGCAAGTCGCAAGGCTTTGACCTCCTCCATCACCTCCATTCGTCCTGAAGAAATGAACCGCGGTCCCATCACGGATGTAGGTGCCTTGCTCCAAGGTAAGGTTCCCGGTTTGAACATCACAGCCAGTGGCGATCCCAACAGAAACTCAGCGATCATCCTTCGTGGTGCCTCCACGATCAACAGCCCGGGTAATCCCTTTTTCGTAATCGACGGAGTTCCTGGTGCTGACATTTCACTTGTTGCACCGGATGATATCGCCAGCATTGACGTATTGAAAGATGCTGCGGCTACTGCGATCTATGGTAACAGGGCTGCTTCTGGTGTGATCATGATCACCACCAAGAAAGGCCGGAAGGGCCAATCCGCTGTTGTTTACAATGGATATGTAGGATTTGAAAGCGTAAGCAGCAGTCTTAATTTGATGAATGCTCAACAACACAGGGATTATATCAAGTCTCAGGGCCTGTCTTATAATCCTGCCGATGATCTGGGTGCCAATACCGATTGGCAGGCTGCAGTACAACGCCCCAGTGCTCTTACCCACAACCACAACCTTTCTATGAGCGGTGGTGGTGACCACGGCTCTTACTCTGCGAGCATCAACTATATCAATCGCGAGGGTATCATGATCAGGAGCAACCAGGAGCGTTATATCGCCCGTTTGAACATTGAGCAATTCGCATTGAATGACAAAGTCAAGTTCAACCTCAATGTGACCAACTCCAATACCAATGCCAAATTGGTTCCCCTTCAAAATACCATCCTGGAACAGATGTCATCCCATCTTCCCGTATCTCCCGTATACAACGCGGATGGTACCTGGTTTGAAAACTTCAACATCCCGGGTTATTTCAATCCCGTTGGATTGGTTGACAATGCAAAGGATGAAAACAAGCTGAACAACCTGGTGGCCAGTCTTACCACAGAAGTAAAGCTTCCTTTTGATCTTACTTACAATCTTTTGCTCTCTCACCAGAGCCTCGCTTCGAATACTTATACCTTCTACAACAGCTACTACGGTAGATATTCACCCGCCCAGTTCTACAGCAATCCTGATCCCGGATTTTCTGGAACATCCCTGATCGCTTCCAGTCTTTTTGGCGTCAATGGTTCTGCTTTCAGAAGCTCTTATCAGACAAAGCAAAACAACTTGGAGACCTTCCTGGGTTGGAACAAAAAACTCGGTGAACACAGTGTGAATGCAGTTGTTGGTTTCTCCTGGTTGAATACCATCGCCGGTGATGGCGTGGAATCCTCTAGCACCAACTTCATTACTGACTTTACCAATTACACCAATCTTTCCTTGGGTAACCCTTATGCTATTCCAAGCTACAGGATCAGGTTGGCCGGTGGTTTCGGTGAGAAGCGCTTGATTTCTGATTTTGCGAGGTTGAATTATAGTTATGCAGACAAATACCTGTTGCAGGGTTCGATCAGAAGAGACGGAAGCTCTGTATTCGGTGCCAACTACCAGTGGGGTTACTTCCCTTCAGTAGGTCTGGCCTGGAGGATCAACAACGAAAAGTTCATGGAGAAGCAGAACCTGTTCAGCGATCTGAAACTGCGTGCCAGCTATGGTGTTACCGGTAATTCAGAAGGTATCGGACCCTTCAACTCCAAACTGGTTTATGGTATCACCGGTACCTATTATAACAATGGTATTCTGGACAATGCCTACGGTCCTTTGCAAGGTGCGAACCCCGACCTTCGTTGGGAAAGAACATCCACTTCCAATATTGGTCTTGATTTCACCATATTCAGAGGAATCTTGAGTGGTACTTTTGATGTGTATGAGAAGCTCACCAAAGACATGTTGTTCCAGTACAATGTTAGTCCTGCACTGGTTCCCGGTGGTCGCATTTGGGCGAACGGCGGTTCCATCAGCAACAGGGGTATTGAATTGTCACTTACTTCAACGCCCATCAAGACAAAAGACTTTAGCTGGAATACAACCCTTAACCTTGCTAAAAACACCAATGAGATCACCAGTCTGACCAATCCTTATTCAAATGGTGATTCCATTCTGTATGTGGGTCCACGTGGACAGGGACAGACCGGTGCAAGTTTGCAGATCCTGAAAGTAGGCAAGCCACTGGGACAATTCTTCTCCTTCATCTATGAAGGAAAGACAACTGCAGGTTTGTCTCAGTTCCGCAAGAAAGATGGTACCATCACCACCTCTCCTTTGAATGGTACTGATTACTTCTA
>RFVQ01000242.1 GCA_009922495.1 Chitinophagia bacterium | reverse complement strand
ACCTGTACAACAGGCTCAACCAACAATCGTTATCAACAATTCTCAACAACAACAGCAAGCGGCACCTGCTAAAACGGTAATTATTAAAGAAAAATCAGAACCCGTTAAACAAGCAGAACCTGCTCCTAAACCAAAACCTTTGATTTCCTGGATGCTACTGATACCATCACCTTCATCGAATTGAAAGTGCCAGATCCTGTTACCTATACTGCACGCGTCAGCAACATGAAAATGTGGAGAGCAGAAGCCCAATTTCTACTTGCCTTCTATTATTTTGAATTGGTTAAGCGTTATGGCGGGGTACCCATTGTAAACCGCAAGCTGAATATAGTTAGTGACAACGATTATATGTTGTCCTTGAAAAGAAATTCATTTGAAGAGTGTGTGAATTATATTGTCCGGCTTTGTGATTCTTCTGCCATGGCATTGCCATTAAAATTTTCAGATATTGCCAATGCAGATTGGGGAAGACCGACCGTTGGCGCAGCGCTGGCTTTAAAAGCAAGGATTCTTACCTATGCAGCGAGTGATCTTTACAACCAGGCTTCCAACAAAAATTCATTGATTGGTTATGTTGATAACAACAGGCTTGATAGATGGAAAAAAGCAGCAAGTGCAAACAAGGCAGTCCTGGACTTAATGCCGCTTGCCCCCTATAGCCTCAATACTTCCTATTCCGCATTGTTTCAATTGAAAACCCTGCGAAACAATGAAGTTATCTTTGAAAGAAGATATCCTGCCAGCAATACATTCGAGACCTTGAATTATCCCATAGGATACCAAACAGGTAAGACTGGAACTTGTCCCACCCAAAACCTGGTAGATGCACATGAGATGAAGACCGGTGTGCCATTCGATTGGAACAATCCAGTGCACGCTGCTGATCCTTATGCCAACCGTGATCCACGATTGTTAATGAACATTATCGTCAATAACTCCATTTGGAAGGGAACAAATGTTCAGCTTTGGGAAGGAGGCGTAAACGGAAAGTTTCTCTTCAGGGCTTCCAAGACAGGATATTATCTGAAGAAGTATGTTGATGAGACGTTGAACCTGGCTACCGGACAAACCAGTGCGAAGCAATGGATCTATTTCAGGCTCACAGAAAATTACCTGAATTATGCGGAAGCCATGAACGAGGCGTATGGTCCATCTGTTTTGGATACCTTTAAAATATCTGCTTTGCAGGCTGTTAATACCATCAGGACAAGGACCGGTGTTGCCATGCCGGCTATTCCAGCAACTGTCTCACAAGTTCAACTCCGTGAAAGGATTCGGAATGAGAGAAGGGTTGAGCTTGCTTTTGAAGACCATCGTTTCTGGGATGTAAGGCGCTGGATGATCGGCCCCTCAACCTTAGGGGCTACTATTCAGGGAGTGACTATTACAAAGCTGCCTACAGGTGCTTTCAAATATGTTCCATATGATTTGGAGAAACGTCTATTTACAGATAAAATGTATCTATATCCTATTCCCCAGTCAGAGATCATCAAAACAAATGGCAATATTCAACAAAACCCAGGATGGAACTAAAGTAGATGCTCTATTTAATCAATTGATTTCATGCTTAGATTCAAAGGTGGTTTCATTCTATTCTTGTTTATTTGTATTGAGGCAAGTTCACAGGACCTGAATTTATCAGAATGGATTGGGAAAGTTGACCAGTCGTCTAAATTCAGATTGGATAGTTTCATGGTCTGGTGTGGCAGCATGGTCAAAGGAGATGATAACAAATACTATCTTTTTTACAGCAGATGGCCCCGGTCTTTGGGGCATCAGGCTTGGGCAACACACAGTGAGGTTGCATTGGCTGTTGCCGATCGGCCAACGGGTCCCTATACACATGTAAAAACAATTCTTGGCAAAAGAGATAAAAGGTATTGGGACGCAGATGTTACCCATAATCCAACCGTCCACAAGTTTGGCAATACCTATTATCTCTATTACATGGGTAACCATGGGAATGGAGAATGGTGGGATCATCGCAATCATCAGCGGATCGGACTGGCTACCGCAAAAAGTCCTCTTGGTCCCTGGAAACGATCTGACAAACCTTTGGTAGACACTACCACCGGGGGATTTGATCATATGATTGCCTCCAATCCTTCTGTCATGAAAAGACTGGATGGAAAATTTCAAATGATCTACAAAGGAGTCAGCAAAGGACCTTTGCCATTTGGGGGATCAGTAGCTCATGGTGCCGCGATAGCCGATAAACCTACCGGACCCTTCATCAAAACTGATTACAAGATATTCATCAAAGACACCGTAAAATTTCCTGCCGAGGACCCCTATATATGGGCACAGGATGGCAAATACTGGGCCATTGTCAAAGACATGAAAGGGGTATTCACGCAAGCTGGGACTAGCCTTGCCTTGTTTGAATCCATCGACGGATTTGATTGGAAGCTATCCAGGCACGCATTGGTTTCCACTACCAAGATTCCTTGGGTGTCTGGTACCAAAAACGTACAAAAATTGGAACGCCCGCAATTGTGGTTAGAGCATGGGCTTCCCAAAGTATTGTTCTGCGCTGTTTATGATGGTGACGACAATTACAATATTGCTATACCCTTACAGCAACCTAACACAGTCCCCCCTCCGGCTGCATTGCCGGGGCAGGGGTATGTGTTGTTGTATGAAGAGAATTTTGCTGGGGACAAACTCAACCTGAACGATTGGCAATACCGGACAGGCAGGAGAACCGGAATGGGCTATATGGATGGCCTGAATCTTGAGAAGAATGTGTACCTGAAAGATAGTGCACTGCATATCATGTTGAAGCATGAAATGGTTGATGGCAAATGGGAAAACACGGGT
>RFVQ01000241.1 GCA_009922495.1 Chitinophagia bacterium | reverse complement strand
GAGAGTTTGTAGATGCGTTCCAAGTGCCTTTGTAGACCAAGCCGCCACTGATGGCATCGATCTGATCTTGAAGGCTTACGAGAGTATCAAGTACATACTGAGAAGTGCCGCCACCATTAGTAATGACTTTGATGCGTTCAGCAATATCAAAAGGAACAACCTCACCAGCATTAACTTCACGACCATCATCAAAAACGATAATGAGGCTACCATCAAAATCAATGCGAGCAGAGGCAACACCAGTGCCGTTAGCACCATCGACTCCATCACGCCCAGGAACACCATCTCGACCTCTTGGCCCTGTTGCTCCTGCTGGCCCTTGTTTGCCATCTCGTCCGTCTTTGCCATCTTTGCCATCCCGTCCATCTTGAATAGCGGAAACTTTGCTTTGAATCTCAGTGTTCAACAGAGCAAACTTTTGCTCCATGTCATACCTGATCTTCTTCAAGCCCTGGATAACAAGTTCAGCACCTTTACCAATAGACTCACTCTTGGCCTTGGCAATCTTTTCAGCCGCAGATTGTTGCAAAGCAGTAATGATTTCCATCTGCTGTTCAGCAGAGATTCCATCAATTCCTAGCTTACGCTCAAGATCAGAAATGTCCATTTAGGTCAATTCCCTGGAAAGACGATTGAGAAACTCATCTTCAACGCTCGACATTTTGCCCTTCTTGTCAGCCATTTGCAACTCGACAATCTTGGACTTGTTCTTAATGTCAGCTTCTTTGAGCATCAGTTCAGCAATCTTAACTCGCTTATCAAACTCTTTTGAGCCTGCATCATCTTGGTTGGGCAGATTCTTGGTCATCGCTGCCATGTTCTTGGCCTGGATTTCTTGTGGCATCAACTGAGCCTCAACTTGCAACTTCTGAGCCTCGGCACGATTTTGCTCTGCCTGGGTGGTTTGAACAGCAATCTGAGCCTGGGCCGCTTGCAATGCCAGTTGTTGCTGGAGTTGGGCAATTTGCTGTGCCTGCGGATCAGGTTGGCTCATCTTGTCCAACTGCGCCATGAGTTCATAGCGGTTTGTCAGAGAAGAATTAGCCAAAATGCCTTTGAGAATCAGAGGCAACACAGGTGTATTGGGGCCAAGGGTTTGGAGCAACCCAATAAACTGCTGTTGTTCGTACTCTCGGGCAATGATGCCCAAAGTAGCGGTAGGCACAAAGGTCATGTCCACAGAGGGATAACGCTCTGGGTCAAACTGCATGAACCGAAAAGCCGCTTTTTTGATGAATGGAATCAAGAAATCTTCTTGGAAATTCACCAATGTACGCTTGTATTTCTTGATGATAGAGGCAACAGCCATAGACATACCGCCACCACCACCATCACGAGCCGCCTGAGTCACCATTCCTTGTGAATCTAGCGTTCCAGTGGCTTGTAACAGCATTCTCTCGAAAGATTGTGCGGTTGCAAGGTTGTTGGGGTCAGTCTGACCAAACTTAAATGGATACAAAATCTCGTTTGGATTGCCATTGGTCAAAATAGCCTTACCAGCCTTGACCTCAAACTTCATTCCACGAGGCAAACGAGTGGCATCCATTGCAACCATTGGAGCAGTGGTCAATGCCAATGAGTCCATGTGAGCACGAGTCTGGGCATCAATGGCTTTTTGCATATTGAATGCCTTTTCCACTGTGCCACGACCCAACAAACGATTAGGAACTGTGTCATCCTGATAGGATAAAACTGGTCTATCCTTCATCATGTAAGGATTTTCTTCAGCCTTGAGCAATAAACCATCATTGGCAATCACAACAATGGCTTCAACCATGTCTGTGTAGTCTTCAGCGGCTGAGTTTTCAGGAAATAACTCTACGATTTCCTTGTTTTCCTTCATGTTATTGAGGTACTCACGAGGCACAAGACCATAGTAGGTCAGTAAAAGTACCTTTTCATCCTGATACTGAGAGACTTCTTGGGTTGGCTCAAGGTCAGTGTCTTCATAAGTAGGGGTGATGTCTACGTGATGTCTACTTTGCGGTAGATTCCCTTCTCAATACCAGCCACAATTTTGTGGATTGAGACATACTTCTCAATAGCCACGCCCATGCAGTCATCAATGGATGTGCCATTGGGGTCAAAGAGGAAGTTCTTTGGGTTGACAGGCATGATCTTGACAGCAATCCTGTCTCGCTCAATCACGCCAATTGCCGCTTGACCGGGCTGACCGGGGATGGGCTGAGTGGCAGGAACAAACTCTTTCTCAGTTTTGACAATAATCTCGCCAATGCCTGTGCCGTAGATTTCAGCCATCAACTCAATTTGGTCAATGGATTTGCGAATCTTGTCTTTCTTAAAGTCTTCCATCAGTTGAGCCTTAATCATCTCAACATCAATGGGGTTGCCGTTCACATCTTGGATATTGTCTTCAATGTCAAAGAACTCGCCTTGTCCAAAGATGGCTTCCATGATCTCGGCATGACGAGTCTCAACGGCTTGTTGGGTAGCAGGTGTGACGATACGGCTACGCTCAGACTCACGAGTCTTGTCTTCAGAAGCCCATTGACCTCGGAAGATGCGTTCGTACTCTAGCCAATCAGGTAGGAAGTTGGTGTCTCGGTAATCACGCCAGCGTTGGCAATGGTCAGTGACAAAATCTGTCAATTCTTTATCAGCCTCAGTCGGCTCGTAGAAGTCGTTTTGACCTAGTTTTTCTGTTGCCATGGTGTTACCTTATAGATGAACCGATTGTATTTCCAAAGGGGTCGGTAAATGCGGGGGATGATGGAACTATCTTGTTGTCTTCAATCAATCCTCTGGCTTTCATAAAGTCAACAAGTTCTTTCCCTGTCAATTGGATGAATGGCTCAACTGTTTGAGCAGAGACATACTCATTTTTCTC
>RFVQ01000025.1 GCA_009922495.1 Chitinophagia bacterium | reverse complement strand
AGGATCATGCCCGTTCTCTCTTTCTTGCTGAAACTCAAATAAACCCTGACCTGTTCTCTAAAATCCATGGAACAAACCTATGCAGATGCCCCATCAGCGTGAAGGGTAAATGCTCAGGCTACTGCTGTATTTTTCACTTCAATGACGAGGCCATCATGCGCCAGTTGCATTCCTTTGGGCAACTGGGCATTGACCTGTTCGTGCAGCCCCATCTGGTGACTGATATGCGTGAAATAAGTATGCGGAATGTTAAGCGATGCGGCTAGATCGATGGCCTCCTGAAGGGTGAAATGTGACAAATGTTTTTCCTGTCGAAGTGCATTGATCACAAGAATTTTGGATCCCCGTATTTTCTCCAGCTCCTTTTCTTCAATGTGATTGGCGTCCGTGACATAGGTAAAATCTCCAATCCGATAGCCGCTCACTCCCATGTTCAGGTGCCTGACATGGATGGGGATGAAGAAAAGATCGGCCACCCGAAAGGGCTCGCCATCTTGCACGTTCAGATCCAATTCAGGAATACCCGGGTATTTGTTTTCAGCAAAAGCATAATAGAAGTCGCGTTTCAACGCAAAAGCTGTCTCTTCGTTGGCAAAGAGGGGCATGGGTCGCTGGCTGAAAAAATTATAGGCCCGAATATCATCCAATCCGGCGATATGATCTTTGTGAGAGTGGGTGAAAACTACTGCATCAAGGTGCTCCACCTTTGACCTTAGCATTTGGTACCTGAAATCCGGTGTGGTATCGATCACAACTGAGGCCTGTGCTGACCGAATCAAGATGCTGCTGCGGAGTCGGTTGTCTTTTTTGTTGGACGAAAGACATACTTCGCATTTACAGGCAATCATCGGAACACCCCCACTGGTTCCTGTTCCCAAAAATTCTACAGAAAAATCAGATATGCTATGGATAGAGGATGACACTTTCAAAGAGATCAAGCTGCTGCTTCCTGATTCACTTCAGGTTTTGTTGTCAGCTCCTCAAAAAGTTTTCTGCTTTCGATGCTGATATGATCGGCTTCTATCTGCAATACAGACAATAGATCGATCAACGTATTGATGCGTCCCTCCGTCTGAAGAAATTTATTCAACACTACCACTTTCTTCGACTCAAGAATACAATAACCACTTTGAAACGTACCTCTTTCATATCGGAGAATATAGCCAGCCTCCGATATGATCTTCTCTATTTTTTCTAGTGTTGAAGGAGTGAACCTTAACTTCATGGAAACGGTTTTCACAAATTTACTGAATGGAGCAAAGGGATAATTTACAGGGTGCCATTAGTTGTAAACATTTTGAAAGCATTTTGTGAATAATCATTTTTCACAGTTTGCCTGTCATTCTTACGATAGGAACAATCATTTCTTCCATTGAAATTCCTCCATGCTGAAAACTGTTTTTGTACAAGGCAGCATAGTGATGGAACTGGTTCGGATAACAAAAAAAATCCTGCCTTCCGGAGAAAATAAAACTGCTGCTAATTGATTGCTTGGGAAGCCCGATGGTCAAAGGATCTTTTACTGCATAAACTTCTCTTGCGTCGTAATCAAGATTTCTGCCGTTTTTGTATCGAAGGTTGGCAGTGGTACTTTTATCGGCTACCACTTTGATGGGATCTTTCACCCGGATGCTTCCATGGTCAGTCGTCAATACAACCGTGCATTTTCTTTCAGCCAATTTTTTAAGCCCCATGTACAGCGGCGAATGCATGAACCAGCTCCTGACCAGGCTTCGATAGGCCAGTTCATCGGAAGCGAGCTCTTTGAGTATATCCATTTCAGATCTGGCATGACTGATCATGTCAACAAAATTGTAGACAACTACAGAAAGTTCATGAGCCAATAGGCCTGTGGCATTTTCCTGAAATTTTTGTGCTTCCTCATGAGAGCTGATTTTTAGGTATCCATGCGTAACGTCCGACTTTCCAAACTTCTTCAGTTGTTCTGAAAGAAAAAACAATTCATGGATATTCTTGCTTCCCTCCTCATCATCTGCTTTCCATTTATCCGGATACTGCTTTTGGATGACAGCCGGCAACTCACCGGCAAAAAGCGCATTTCTGCAGTAATGGGTGGCTGATGGTAGAATGGAAAAAAAACATTCTTCTTCTTGTACCCTGTAATGATCGGCCAGCAAAGGTTCAATGGCCTTCCAGTGATCATACCGAAGGTTGTCCAACACCACCCAAACCAGGGGTTGATCAGGTTGCAGAAAGGGAAGTATTTTTTTTTGGAACAACTGATGGCTCATGATGGGTGGATCAGGATCAATATTGTTGACCCAGCCTGCGTAGTGACGGGACACATATTTGAAGAACCCCACATTGGCTTCGGTTTTTTGGGAGAACAGGACCTCCATCATCGCTTCCGTTTCACTCTTGTCCATTTCCAACTCCCAATAAGTGAGTTGCTTGTAAATATCCACCCAATGATGCGGCCGGGGTTCTCCATCAATGACCTCAAACATGGTGCGAAAAGCCTGGTGATAATCTGCAATGGTCTTCTCAGAGACCAACCTTTTGTTGTCGAGTATCTTTTTGAGAGAAAGCAATACCTGATTGGGATTGACAGGCTTTATCAGGTAATCTGTTATCTGTGATCCGATGGCTTCTTCCATCAGGCTCTCAGTTTCGTTCTTGGTAACCAGAACAATGGGCAGCAGCGGCTGCATCCGCTTGATCTTGGACAGCGTTTCCAGTCCGGATATTCCCGGCATGGATTCATCCAGCAAGACAAGGTCTACCGGTTCATCCTGCAAATGGGCGATGGCATCATGTCCGTTGGTAAATGTCTTGATCAGATAGCCTTTCCGTTCAAGAAAAAGCCTGTGCGCTTCCAGCAGCTCAATCTCATCGTCCACCCACATGACTGTTGGCATAACATCTGCTTTTTCTGTGAAAAATAACCCTGAATGTTCTGAATAAAGTTAGTGAATCCATCCAGTGGTTCATACCTTTGCCATACAAGACTGCATTTTTTAACAAATTCCCACCATGTCTTTTAGGAAGATCATCAATGATCCTGTTCACGGATTCATCACCATCAACGACCCGCTCATTTATGAGATCATCTCTCACCCCTGGTTTCAGCGATTGAGGAGGATCAACCAGATGGCCATGTCTTACCTGGTCTACCCAGGTGCGGTGCACTCTAGACTGCACCATGCCCTTGGAGCCTATCATCTGATGCACAATGCGCTCTATGAACTTCGTCAAAAAGGAGTGGAAATTACAGAAGAGGAAGAACAGGCAGCAAAGATTGCGATTCTTTTGCATGACATGGGCCATGGACCTTTTTCCCATGCGCTGGAATCCTTGCTCGTAGAAAACCTGGAGCACGAAGCACTTTCCCTCCTGATCATGCAGGAACTGAACCGGGAAATGTCTGGCAAACTCAAGATGGCCATCGAAGTCTTCCAGGATACCCATCCCAAAAAATTCCTTCACCAGCTGATCAGCGGACAATTGGATGTGGACAGGATGGATTACCTGACCAGGGACAGCTATTTCACCGGAGTAATCGAAGGCATGATCGGTTGTGACCGCATCCTGAAAATGCTGACTGTGCATGAAGGTGCTCTGATGGTGGAAGAAAAAGGCATTTATACCATTGAGGAGTTTTTGGTTTCCCGCAGGCTGATGTACTGGCAAGTATACCAGCATAAAACCGTGCTGAGTGCTGAAATGACCTTGGTTAAAATACTGGAAAGGGCAAAATGGCTGAGCAGCCAGAACGATCCCGATATCGCCGGAAACAGTGTACTGGGAAAAATTCTTTTTGGAAACGCAAAGCAATTTGAAAGAAAAGACCTGGACATGTTCTGTTCCCTGGATGATAGTGATGTGATCAATGCCATCAAAGGCTGGCGCCATCACAAAGACAAAGTATTGTCCATTCTATGCACGGCGGTACTCGACAGAAAATTGCTGAAACTGAGGTTGCAGGACCAGCCCATCAGTGAACAAGAACTTGCAGAGAAGAAAATGCAAATGGCTGCCAAAGGGGAGATCTCCCTTGAGGATGCTTCTTTTCTGGTCTTTACCGGAGAGGCAGAAAACAGCCTTTACAATCCCAACAATGAAAGGATCAACATCCTGTTCCGGGATGGAAGGGTAAGGGACATCTCCCAGGTGGATTCACCGCTCATCCATCAAAACCTTTCCCAACCTGTAAAAAAATTTTACATTTGTTTTTACCGTTGGGCTTAACGGCAGTCCAATACACCAAAGAGGCCATCCGGGCCAAGCCACCCGAAACAAATGAATATGGAATTTTCCGCCCAGCAGATCGCCTCATTGGTTCAAGGAAGCATAGAAGGCAATCCGGCAGTTACGGTAAAGGGGTTTGCCAAAATTGAAGAGGCCAGTGCTGAAAACCTGGCTTTTCTCGCCAATCCCAAATACGAAGACTATCTATACACCACCCAAGCAGGTGTCATTATTGTAGGGGATCAGCTGAAATTGAAAAAAGAGGTCTCAGCCACCCTCATCAGAGTAAAGGATGCCTATTCGTCTTTTGCCACCCTCCAGCAATTCTACCAACAGATGCAGGCCAAAAGCCTTACCGGCATCCAGGAACCTGTTTTTATTCATCCGTCAGCCAAAATCGGAGAAAATGTTTTCATTGGTGCATTCAGCTATGTTGGTGAAAATGCCATCATTGGAAACAATACCAAGATTCACGCGCAAACCTATGTCGGGAACAATGTAACCATCGGTGATGATACAGTGCTTCATGCCGGTGTGAAGATCTATCATGATTGTGTGCTCGGAAACAAAGTAGTGATCCATGCCGGAACGGTTGTGGGCAGTGATGGATTTGGATTCGCCCCACAGCCGGATGGTACTTATAAAAAAGTACCCCAAATGGGGAATGTTACTATTGAAGATGAAGTGGAAATAGGCGCCAATACCTGCATAGACCGCGCCACGATGGGTTCAACCCTCATCAGAAAGGGCACCAAACTCGACAACCTGGTGCAGATCGCCCACAATGTGGAAATAGGCGGAAACAGCGTGATTGCCGCCCAGGCAGGCATCAGCGGTAGCAGCAAGGTGGGGAACAATGTGATGATGGGGGGGCAGGTTGGAGTAGTCGGCCACATTGCCATTGCCGATGGCACCAAAATAAACGGTCAAAGTGGCATCACCCGTTCGGTCACCAAGCCCAATACTACCCTGAATGACACACCTGCCTTTGATTATACATCAACGCTGAGGTCACAGGCCATTTATAGACGCCTGCCGGCAATGGAAAAGAAGATACTGGAATTGGAAAAGGCCCTGGCAGCCCTGCTGAAAGAGAAAGGAAAAGAATAAACTACCTTTGCAACCAATTTTTCTATCATGAGCGCTAATTTCAACCCGGACAAACAACATACACTGTCAAAATCCGTCAGCATTTCCGGCACGGGTCTGCATACCGGCATCCTGGTAGACATGGTATTGAACCCGGCCAATCCCGGTCATGGCATCCAGTTCAAAAGAGTGGACCTGCCCGGAGAACCGATCATCAAGGCTGATTGTGATCTGGTCACCGACACTTCTCGTGGTACCACCCTCGAAGTAAATGGAGCAAAAGTCAGTACCGTAGAGCATATCTTGGCGGCGTTGGTGGGCATGGGCGTTGACAATTGTCAGATCGATATCAATGGGCCTGAGATCCCCATCATGGATGGCAGCTCACAACCCTTCATCGAGTTCATCGATCAAGCCGGTGTGGAAGAACAGGATGCTGCCAAAATCTGGTACACGATCGATACCAATATCTCCTTCTACGATGAAAAGAAAAGGGTGGAAATGGTAGCCATGCCTGCCATGGAATACAAAGTGACCACACTGATCGACTTCAACAGTCCCGTGCTGGGCACCCAGCATGCCGGCATCAAAAATATCAGTGATTTCAGGTCTGAAATCGCTCCTTGCCGTACTTTTTGTTTCCTCCATGAGCTGGAGGCCTTGCTGGCCAACAACCTGATCAAGGGAGGTGACATCAACAATGCCATCGTGGTGGTAGACAAACCTGTGACGGAAGAAGAAATGGGAAGACTGGCGGGTATCTTCAAGAAAGACAAGATCGAAGTGAAGAGCGAGGGATACCTGAACAACCTGGAACTGCGCTTCCCCAATGAACCTGCCAGGCATAAACTGCTGGACGTTGTAGGCGACCTGGCCCTGATCGGATTTCCCATCAAGGCACATATCATTGCGAACAGACCAGGGCATTCATCGAATGTTGAATTCGCCAGGCTGATCAAGCAATACATCAAGAAGAACAAACATACCAAGAACGTACCGGTATACGATCCCAACCAACAACCGGTATACAATACCACCCAGATTGAAAAGGTACTGCCCCACCGCTACCCTTTTTTGTTGGTGGACAAGATCATTGAATTGAGCGATACGCATATCGTAGGCATCAAGAATGTCACTTTCAATGAACCCTTCTTTGCAGGACATTTCCCTGGAAACCCTGTCATGCCGGGAGTTTTACAGGTAGAGGCCCTGGCACAAACCGGCGGTATTCTGGCGATCAATTGCCTTCCCCCCGGAGAATACGACACCTATTTTGTGAAAATCGACAATTGCAAATTCAAACACAAGGTGGTTCCGGGTGACACACTCGTAATGAAGCTGGAACTGACCGGCCCCATTCGCCGCGGACTCTGTGAAATGATCGGCACTGTATACGTAGGCAACAAAATCGCCACAGAAACCATGCTGATGGCGCAATTGGTGAAGAGAGAAAGCATCCAATAAAATGTGAACCACATGATCCATCCCCATACCTATATCCATCACAATGCCAAGCTCGCAACCAATGTCAAGATCGACCCCTTTTCGGTGATCCACCAAAATGTGGAGATCGGCGAAGGAACCTGGATCGGCAGCAACGTGACCATCATGGATGGTGCAAGGATTGGCAAGAATTGCCGGATCTTTCCGGGTGCCGTTATTTCTGCTGCACCACAGGACTTGAAGTTTGAGGGAGAGGAAACCAGCGTGGAGATAGGGGACAATACCACCATTCGTGAGTTTGTCACCATCCACAGGGGTACCAAGGACAGGTGGAAAACCATCGTTGGCAAGAATTGTCTGATCATGGCCTACAGCCATATCGCGCATGACTGTATTGTAGGAGATCATTGCATCATGAGCAACAATACACAAATGGCAGGGCATGTGATCATGGGGGATTATTCCATCCTCGCCGGCATGTGTGCCGTTCACCAGTTTGTCAAAATCGGACAGCATTCCTTCATCGCAGGAGGATCACTGGTCCAAAAAGATGTACCTCCCTACATCAAAGCAGGTAGGTCTCCTTTGTCCTATGCAGGTGTAAACTCAGTGGGACTCAAAAGAAAAGGCTTCACAGTTGAAAAGATCAACGAAATACTGGACATCTACCGGTATATATACAACAAGGGAATGAACACCACCCAGGCCATTGATTTTCTGGAGGAAGAGTTTCCCGTTACCGATGAAAGGGACGAGATCATCACCTTTATCAGGGAAAGCGGTAGGGGTATCATCAAGAAGTTCAGCAAAAACGCCTTTGATGACGATAACGGTAACTGAGGCCGGTAAGCGATTCAACCGCGACTGGATCTTCCGCAAGACCAGTTTGCAATTGGGGGCTCCCCAGCATTATGCCATTACAGGCCACAATGGCTCTGGAAAATCCACCCTCCTTCAATGCATCGCAGGATCCATGTTGCTCAGCGAAGGTAAGATCCACTGCAACTGGCAGGGACAGGAAATTGCTGCGGAAAAACTCCATCAATACGTCTCCATTGCCGCTCCCTACCTGGAATTGATCGAAGAGATGACTGCCCTGGAATTTCTGGAATACCATTCCCGCTTCAAACCCTTTAAGCCCGGTTACCATGCCGCCCATATCCTGGAATCCATTGGCCTCTCCAAATCGGCCAACAAGCAGATACGCTATTTCAGCAGCGGCATGAAACAACGGATCAAACTGGCTCAGGCTTTCTATGCTGACACCCCTCTCCTCCTGCTGGATGAGCCTTGTACCAACCTGGATCAACAGGGAATTGAACTGTACAAGGAGCTGATCGCCAACCTGACCCAAGACCGATTGGTCATCATCGGCAGCAACGACCCCATTGAGTATGAAAGTTGTGGGGAAACGATAAGAATGGGTGTCTGAAAAAAGGGTAATTTTGCGCAAACATTTTACACCATGCAGCAGGATTCGTTGGTATTTGACCTCCTCAGAAAAGAACTGACCAGACAACGCGAAGGCATTGAGCTCATCGCATCAGAAAACTTTACATCACTCCAAGTGATGCAAGCCATGGGATCTGTTGCCACCAATAAATATGCAGAAGGATATCCTGGTAAAAGATATTATGGCGGATGTGAAGTAGTTGACGAAATTGAAAGCCTCGCGATTGATCGCCTGAAAAAAGTATTCAATGCCTCCTGGGCCAACGTTCAACCCCATAGCGGAGCACAAGCCAACACAGCTGTATTCCTGGCTTGCCTGAAACCGGGTGATAAAATATTGGGGCTCGATCTGAGCATGGGGGGACACCTTACCCATGGAAGTCCCGCTAACTTCAGTGGCAAAACCTATCAGGCATTCTTCTATGGCGTTGACAAAGAAACAGGACTCGTGAATTACGAGCAACTGGAAGAAACCGCCAGAAAAGAAAAACCCAAGATGATCATCTGCGGTGCCTCGGCCTACAGCCGTGACTGGGACTATGCCCGCATCCGTGCCGTTGCGGATGAGATCGGTGCATTGGTGCTGGCAGACATCGCCCACCCTGCAGGTTTGGTGGCTGCGGGTGTATTGAACGATCCATTCGATCATTGCCATATCGTTACCTCCACCACACACAAGACCCTGCGCGGACCGCGCGGAGGTGTGATCATGATGCGCAATGATTTTGACAACCCCTTTGGGCTGAAAGATCCCAAGGGAAATATACGCTCCATGAGTGCACTGCTGGACTTGGCCGTATTCCCTGGCATGCAAGGTGGACCGCTGGAACATGTGATAGCCGCCAAAGCAGTTGCCTTTGGCGAGATCCTGGATCCTTCCTTCAAAGCATACCAGCTCGATGTGCAAAAAAATGCACAAACCATGGCTGCCGGTTTTGTTGCAAAAGGCTACCACCTGATCAGTGGCGGAACCGACAACCACCTGATGCTCATCGACCTTCGCAACAAGAACATAACGGGCAAAAAAGCACAGGAAACATTGGACAGGGCTCATATCACACTCAATAAAAATTCAGTACCCTACGACGACAAGAGTCCCTTTGTGACATCCGGTATTCGCGTGGGTGTTCCTGCCATCACCACCCGTGGACTCAAAGCAGAACACATGGGCACAGTGGTGGACATGATCGATAAAGTGCTGATGAATGCAGACGATGAAGCCATTGTTGCGGCTGTGAAAAATGATGTAAAGGCATTCATGTCACAGTTCCCCTTGTATCCCGAACTCGGTTAAACCAAATGCTATGATACAGAGAATTCAAAGTTTGTGGCTCCTGGCCAGTGCTGCCTGTGCAGCATTCTTTGGCTATCTTCCCATTTTCACAGGCATGTTCATTGGGGGTGCGCAAAAAGAATATAGCGCAAGCGAGAATTTGATTCTTTTCACCGGCATTTGCATAGTGGGTGGCATCAGCTTGGCCAATATTTTCTTTTTCAAAAACAGGCCTCGTCAAAAAATGCTGATCGTAGTCAACATACTGTTGACAATTGCTGTATTTGTCCTGCAATATTTTCTGATCGAAGCGCTTAGAAAAGAATTGGGCATGGCATCCGGCAATTGGCAGATCGCTGCCATCCTTCCCGTCTTCATCATCATGTTCCATGTCTTTGCCTACAAGGGCATCACGCATGATGAAGCGCTGCTCAACAGTGCAGACCGCATGAGATGATCATGATGCAGGCTTACCACATGAAACAAACCTTTCCACTGGCCTTCCAGGATGTGCATTACATGGCCTTGCTCTATAGCGCCGATCCTACAGCCGTTGACAAACATTTGCAAAGTACTGGGCTCAAACCTGCGTTGTTTTTTTTCGGCAAACCAGTGGTCGCCATAGGGTTGATCCAATACAAAGCATCAGATTTGGGTGCCTACAACGAGATCATCCTTTCCATCCCCGTAGTGTTGAAAGATCATCATGCCAGCCATCTGAGCAACTGGCTCGACCTTTATGCAGGTTTTGAAAAAAGGAAAGGGGGACAATACATCATCCATATCCCGGTCACCTCTCAATTGTCAGTGGATGGAGGAAGAAATCTTTGGGGATACCCGAAAACACTGGAACCGATCCGGCACCAGTTTACCCAAAACAAGATCGAAAGTTCTTTGGACAATCCGAAAGGCCATCCCATCATGACTTGGAAAGGCTCATTGGGACCAGGGATCATGATCCCCACCATGAACCTGATGACCTATTCATTCATGGAAAATCAATTGATGAAAACAACTGTGGATGTCAAAGCCAAGATGAAATGGTATCCATTGGCCAATATTCAACTCTCGGTTGACAACGATGAATCAGAGATGGCAAAGAATGTTCAATTGCTTGGGCTTCCTAGCAAAAAGCCATTGGCAGTGCTGGGGGCTGCTCGTTTCAGTGCCTTGTTCCATGCTCCGCTAAAAATGCATTGATTTTTTCTGCAACTTTTTCCCAGCCGGTTTCCAGCATGAAACAATGTGAGGCACCTTCTATGATACAAGGCTGTAAATCATAGTAAGCTGCCATCCTTCGGGTATCTCGCTCACTGACCAGGTAATCTTTTTCTGCTCCAACGATCAAGGTCGGAATGACTACCCTTTTTAATCGTGGCAACTTCAAAAAGACCATTTGCAGAAAAGCAAGAAAGGATTCTTCCTGCATTTTTGGCAAGACCGTTGCCATCTTATCGGATGAAAAATCTTCCCTGAAGATGACACGCCTCAATTTATCAGGATGCTTCATGATGGGAAGCCAGCTCATTTGCAAAAGAGAGATCAGAAAGCCAATCGGATAATGCAGGATCAGTTTCATGACCAGACCGAACAATCCATGCCTGGGCGCGGAACACAAAAGAACAGCAGCCTTTACGGTGGAGGGTAGCTCATTCATAGCATGCTGTATCGTAAATCCTCCCATGGAATGTCCAATGACGAAGATGGGTCCTTCCAAAGTGCTGACATATTGCAGCAAATCTGTTTTGTAATCCATTATGCTGGTCCACTTGATCGGCTTTTCATTGGGACTTCCTGCATGTCCCCTTAAACTGATGGCATGCACCTCATATCCCAGTTGATGAAAAAAGGGAACAAAATTATCCTCCCAAACCCAGGCGCCCATGCAGGCACCATGGATCAATACCAGGTGTCCCTTTGTTGCGGCATTATGCTGTGGGCGATGGATGACTTGCAATCGCATGACGGATATAATTTGTTGGCAGTTGTTTGAGCAATCTTTTCCTGAAACGATGATAGTCAACTGTAATGGTATGCCGTGGGGTATCGATCTGTTTGAAATCAGGATGACGCAACTCTTTCTCGATCAATGCAGCAACATTATCAGGACGATGCCAAAGTCCTGCCAATTCCCTTGCCATGATCTTGCTCTGCAACTCCGCTCCCGGCCAGATGCAACCCAGCGGTTGGAAAAGACCAATGAAATAAAGATTGTCGATGGTGGGATGGATCATGCGCAACCACAGGGGTACTTCTCCCTCAGCATAATCAATGAATTGCTTTTCGAAAAAAGGATGTGCGATCACATATCCTGTGCAGGCCACGATCACATCGTACTCACCAACCGAACCGTCTTTGAAATGTACTTTCTTCCCATCCAGACTTTGGATATCGGCGCGGGGTTTTATCTTTCCATGGCGGATGGTAAAAAACAGGTCTTCGTTGATGGTGGGATGATGTGAACCCAAGGGGCCATCCGGATTGGGCAAACCATAATCAGTATTTTTTCCATTGCGGATGTAAAGACTGATGGCAGATAGTTTTTGCCAGATCTTTCTGGGCAACCAGTGGATCTTGGTACTGAACACATCGGCCGGTTTGCCCATCATGAACTTGGGTGCAATCCAGTACCCTCTTCGCCAACTCATGTCAACGGAGGCGGCAACGCGACTGCTTTCCACAGCAACATCGCAAGCCGAGTTGCCCCCGCCGATAACCAGAACCCGCTTTCCGGCAAAGGCGGAAAAACGTTTTACAGCGTGGGAATGGATGAAATCTCCCTCAAAGTTTCCGGGATATTCAGGCATTCGGGGCTGCCAGTGATGCCCATTGCAAACGGCCAGGGCATCAAAAGTCTCTGTATGCATTGAACCGTTTCGCTCGGTTGTTACTTGCCATTTTCCTTCCTGATCTCGCACACAATGCTTGACCAAGGTGTTGAACTGAATATGCGGATATAGGTTGAATGCCTGGGCATAAGATTGAAAATAGGCAGCCAGGTGTCGATGGGAGGGATAATCCGGGTAATCTTCCGGCATGGGATAGTCATCATACTGACTCAGGGTCCTGGAGGAAATGATGTGCGTGGTTTCAAATACAGAACTATGTCCCACTTTCTCCGAAAAAACCCAATTGCCGCCTACCTCTTCACCATAATCATAGACCGTCACCTCCAAGCCCTCGTCCAAGAGGTTTTTGGCGGCGGTGATGCCAGATGGGCCAGCTCCGATAACACAAACTCTTTTTTTCATATGCTCATTAACAAATCAGTTTTGCAAAGGTTGGTAGAAATTGAAAGCATCCCCATCAAACAATCCTTTGTCGCTCAACTTGACATGCGGAATCACCAACAGAGCCATGAAGGAAAGCGACATAAAGGGTGCTGACAAAGTTGACCCCAATGCCTTGGCTGCCAGATCGATGGCGGTATAGGCTTCTGCCACAATTTGACCATCATCCGCACTCATGAGTCCCCCGATGGGCAATGGCAACATCCATTCACTGTTGCTTCCCACACAACTCACTCCTCCCTTTTCTTGGATGACCAGGTTGATGGCCTTGCAGAGGCTTTCATCGTCTACCCCCACTGCTACAATATTGTGGGAGTCATGGGCAACGGATGAAGCGATGGCTCCTGTCTTCAAACCAAAAGCATGCACAAAGGCAATGGCAACTGGTGCTTGATGGTAGCGGTTGACCACGACCATTTTCAAGACATCGTTTTGGGTATCGGATTGCCAGGTTCCGTCTTTTTGCAGAGGAGACAACTCTAATTTATCGGTGATCAGTTGTCCGTCCTTGCAACCGATAACAGGATGGGTATAATTGCCGAATGCCGGAAGCCTCAATTCTTCTTTGTTGATCTCACCAATTTCAAATCGGTTGATGGGTTGAATGTTTATGCTACTGGTATCGATCAAGGTCTTTCCTTTCTCTGCAACTTTCTGACCATTGATGTAGGTGGCGAGTACACTAAAGTCCCGCAGGTTGTCGACCAAGACCAGGTCTCCTGGATCTCCTATCTTCAGCAAACCCACATCAAGCCCATAATGCAATACAGGATTGATGCAGGCTGCTTGTATCATATGAAATACATCATGGCCTTCGGCCACTGCTCTTGCACACAATTGATTGATGTGCCCTGCTGCCAAACTATCCGGATGTTTGTCATCGCTGCAGAACATGACCATGGCTGGATACCTATCGAGCAGAGGATGCAGGGCATCAAAGTTTTTGGCAGCACTTCCCTCGCGGATGATCACTTTCATCCCCAAGGCAATCTTTTCCAGTGCCTCGTCCAAAGTGAAGCATTCGTGATCGGTTGAAATGCCCCGTTCAACATAGGTTTTCAGGGCCTCTCCTCTCAATCCCGGTGCATGTCCGTCAACCGGTTTGCCCAATGCCTTGGCAGCATCCATCTTGGCGATCACTTCGGGGTCGCCGGCAATGGCACCAGGGAAATTCATCATCTCACTCAGGTATTTCACTTCGTCCATTTCCAAGAGGGACCGCACCTGATCCGCATCCAGGCTATCTCCGGCCGTTTCAAAAACAGTGGCGGGGACACAACTGGGCGCACCAAAATAAAATTTGAAAGGTACTTTTCTCCCGTTCTCGATCATGAATTTCACACCCTCCATTCCACAAACATTGGCGATCTCATGAGGATCGCTGACCGTGGCAACGGTACCGTGGGTGACGGCCAGAGCAGCAAAGGCGGAAGGAATGAGCATGGAACTCTCAATGTGCACATGGGCATCAATGAATCCAGGCAGGATAAAGGGCAATGAAAGATCGGGAACGGGCCCATCCAGCGACAGAATGGAGCTGATTTTTCCATCCTGCAGTTGGATTTCCACCGGCTGCATGTTGCGGGCCAGCGCGTCCACCAGATTTCCCCGTATGACGGTAAATGACATAAAAACAAGATACGAAGGAATGGGAAGTCCGGCAAAAGACCCTAATAACCGCTCATGTATTCGCTACTGATTTTAACAGTATTTCCTTTTGGCCCTGCACAATCGTCGATATATTGCAGCCTTAAATCAAAACAAATGAAAACATTCAAATTTTTGACATTGTCCCTGATGGCAGTATGTCTTTCAGCCATGTCTTTCGCACAAACTGCCGAAGAGATCCTGGCCAAACATGTAGAAGCCATTGGTGGCGAGGCCAATTGGAAGAAAGTAAATACCATCCGTCAGGAGGCTACCCTTAGTGTTCAGGGAATGGACCTGAATGTGGTGATCATTGGCATACAAAACAAGGGTGTAAGACAGGAGTTCAATGTCATGGGCATGAACAACTACACCATCATCACGCCTGCAGGTGGCTGGAGCTTCATGCCGGTACAGGGACAAACCAAGCCTGAACCCATGACAGAAGAGCAGCTGAAATATGGCAAAGATCAGCTAGACATTCAAGGGGAAGTAGTGGATTATAAAACAAAGGGACACAAGATTGAAAAACTCGACAATGAAGAGGTAGATGGTGTATCCTGCTTCAAGATCAAAATGACCCGTAAAAATGGCAATGAGATCGTTTACTTCATTGACCCCAAATCTTACTATTGCATACGCACTACTTCCAAAGTAGTAGCCAATGGACAGGAAGTAGAGTCTGTTGTCAACATGAGCAATTTTCAAAAACTGCCAGAGGGCATCACCGTGGCTTTCACCATCGAAAACAATGGTGTACCTGCTCCCATCAATGTCAACAAAGTGGTGGTGAACGGACCCGTTGACGAGTCGCTCTTCAAGGTGCAACAATAACTGAAAGGTATATTTCAAAAACCCGGTCGGAATACCGGGTTTTTTTGTTCAACGAAAACCAAAACCATGAATCATCTGCTGAAAAAAATTTTATTCGCACTGCCCCTTATGGTTGCAGGCCATGGAATGGCCCAAACCGATATCAACTCCAGCACTTTCGGCACCCTGGAAGCCAGGGTACTGGGGCCCGGCACCATGAGTGGACGGATCAGTGCCATTGAAGGCGTGAATGCTGAAAATGGAAAGACCCTTTACATCGGCACAGCCGGTGGAGGTGTTTGGAAAACTACCAATGCAGGAGCCACCTTCAAACCCATCTTTGACAAATACTGCCAGAGCATTGGTGCCATAGCGATCGACCAGAAAAACCCAAAGATCCTCTATGTAGGTACCGGTGAAAGCAACATGCGCAACTCCGTTTCGATCGGAGACGGCTTCTACAAATCCACCGATGGCGGAAGCAACTGGAGCAAGCTAGGCGGACTGGACTCTACCGAACACATTGCAAAGATTGCCATTGATCCAGCCAACAGCAACATCCTCTATGTTGCCGCCCCAGGACCCTTGTGGAGCGACAGCAAACACCGTGGCCTGTACAAATCAACCGACGGCGGCAAGACTTTTGAAAAGATTCTCTATGTGTCAGAAAAAGCCGGTTGCGCTGATATTTGCATCGATCCGGAAAACAGCAATACCCTTTACGCATCCACCTGGGAATTCAGGAGAACACCTTATTCCTTCAGTTCCGGAGGAGATGGCAGTGGGATCTTCAAAAGTACAGATGGTGGCAAAACCTGGAAAGCCCTCGACAAAGGACTGCCAGCAAAACCGCTGGGAAGAACTGCATTGGCCATCGCCCCTTCTGCGCCCAACAACTTGATCGCGATCGTGGAAGCCAAAGAAACCGGTCTTTATATCTCCTCCGATGCGGGTGAAAACTGGAAACAACAAAGTGCTTCCATGAATGTGGTCTCAAGGCCCTTTTATTTCAGCACCCTGGTGATCGATCCCAAAGATCCGAAACGAGTGTACCGACCAGCCTACTCCTTTGCCTATTCCAGTGATGGTGGCTATTCCTTTGCGGAAGCCAGTGGTGAAGGTGGATGGGTGCACAGTGACCATCATGCTCTCTGGATCAATCCCAACAATACCAACCATATGTACCTGGGAACCGATGGTGGTGTCTACATGAGCCTCGACAGGGGTTCAACCTGGACCTTCATGCAGAACCTGCCGGTGGGACAATTCTATCATGTGGATCACGACATGGGTAAACCGTACAGGATATTCGGAGGATTGCAGGACAATGGAAGCTGGATGGCACCTTCTTCAACCGCCGGAGGTGTTGGCAATGGCGATTGGAAAGCGCTCTATGGTGGCGATGGATTCTGGGTAACCGCCGATCCCACCGATGCCAACTTTGCCTATGGAGAATCCCAGGGAGGTGATGTCAACCGCATCGATTTGAGAACGATCAAATCCGTCAGCATCCGTCCCCTTCAAACCAAGAACGAAGAAAAACTCCGTTGGAACTGGAATACCCCCATTGTAGCAGGAAAAGCCAATCCCAAAAATCTTTATACTGGAGCCCAATACCTCTTTCGCACACAGGACCAGGGAAGAAATTGGGAGAGGATCTCACCGGACCTGACCACGAACGACAAGAAAAAACAGGAACAAGAAAACAGCGGTGGCCTGAGTGCTGACAATACCTCCGCCGAAAACCATACCACCATCTTCTCCATCACCGAATCTCCCCTTGATGCCAACCTGGTCATGGTGGGTACCGACGATGGAAATCTGCAGATCACCAAGGATGGTGGGAAAAACTGGAACAATGTTGCTGCCAACATTGCAGCTGCAGGCATCCCTGCACAAACCTGGGTGAGCAGCATTGAAGCCTCTCATTTCAACAAGGAAACGATCTATGCCAGTTTTGACAATCACATGTATGGCGACCACAAAACCTATGCAGCCAAATCAACCGATGGTGGCAAAACCTGGAAAGCCTTTACCAGCAAGGAGTTCAGTGGATTTGCCCACAAGATCATCGAAGATCCCAAAAACCCTGAGTTGCTTTTCCTCGGTACCGAAATGGGATTGTTCGCTACCCTGAATGGCGGAAAGGACTGGTTCAGGATGAAGAACAATATACCATGGTACGGATTGGTGAGAGACATGAAGATCCATCCGGAAACAAACGATCTCCTCATCGCAACACATGGCAGGGGCATCCTGATTGTAGATGATATTTCACCAATGAGAAACCTGACAGCCAAAATCGCAGACAAAGATTTTCATCTTTTTGAAACAGGAGACATTGCCTTGTCAACCGGCAGCTTTGGCGATGGCGGATTTCCCAGCACAGGCGGTTGGGTATCCCCCAATGCCCCATCATTGAAACCCTTCCAGTATTACCTGAAGGACAGGTTCAATGGAGGAAGCATCAAACTGGAGATTTATGATGAAGCAGGAAAGCTGGTGCAATCCCTCCCCGGCTCCACCCGCAAAGGCATCAACAGGGTAACCTGGGCACAACGCATGATCCCACCCAAAACAGCAACTGGTTCTACCAAAAGAGACATTGGTGCGGCATTCGCCCCACAGGTATTGCCCGGCAACTATACCTTGAAAATGAAGGTTGGCAAAGAAGAACATTCCCAACCATTCCGATTGGTGCACACCGAAAAAACAGGGTTTAGCCTGGCAGAAAGAAAGGCCCAGTTTGCAGCTGCCATGGAATTGTATGATCTGCATGGAAAGCTGGCCGTATTGGTGAACGATATCGTTGAAAAGCAAAAATCCTACAAAGACAGGATCGCCAAGCTAAAGAATAAGAAAGCCGTCGAATGGGCCAAGAACTATATGGACGCGCTGGAGAACCATCGTGGCGAGCTCATCCCGATCAAACAGACCTCCATCTTTGCAGACGAGAGCAGATTGAGGGAGGACATCACACAGGTCTATGTTGCCATCTGCAACAACGAAGCTGCCCCCAGCAATTTACAATTGGCCAGCATCAAGGCCCTCCAA
>RFVQ01000240.1 GCA_009922495.1 Chitinophagia bacterium | reverse complement strand
CACACTCACAATCATCATATCCTTTCGATCTAAAATTCGCTTGAAACCATCCAATGTGTTTTGCGCAGCTCCCAAAATAAGACTATCGTATGTAACGGTCCCATGGAATACCATCAATACATCGAACGACGCACCTTGGGGTTTATCGATGATTACATCAACGGGAAAGCTATCGTCCACCAAGGTTTTTGTGCGTTGGTATGCACTATCTGTCGGCGTTTTTTGCGACGAATTCGCCCTCTTTTTACAGGCAGAAAACAGGGCCAATAGCAGGAATAAGCCGATGAGCGATTTTTTCATACACAATGATAATCCATTAGACGCAATGAAATCAAATCGGTTTAAATCAACCCCGGAATCAAGAATTGTGTAACATGCAATGGATAGGAGAACTTCACGAATGGAGTCCTCCTATTTCAATGAACTTTGAATATCAGTTAAAACTGCTTCATTAATGGGAAATACTCCACCGAGAGCACAAACTGATACAATGGCAATGACTCCATTAGCGTTTTGGCCCGCGCTTCATCAACGTCTTTAAATACAATGACAGCGCCATTTCTCGTGGGACGCAAAAACAGATGCTCAATAAGTCCTTCCGCTTTCCAAGCAGAAATTACTTCCTGTTCGTGCTTGATGATCTCCTGAAAATTATCGGGTAAATTGTCGGTGGCAATCGTAAAGATTGCTAAGATATTGTTATTCATAAAATTATTGATTCATCATAGGGTAGTCGATATAACCTTTGTCCTGCCCACCATACATCGTAGCCCTATCTGGCTCAGCCAATGCAGCATTTTGTTCAAAACGTTCCGGCAAATCCGGGTTCGCTATAAACAATGTTCCATACGATATCATTTTTGCGGTACCCTCATTCAGCGCCACTTCACCCGTTTCCTTTGTAAATCCACAATTGGCAATAATCGGATGCTGTGATCCTTTACCAAAATACTCAACCGCATTTGCAGGGTAATGCGGGTACTGATCCACAGAAAATGGCACATTCATGATGTGTACATAAGACAACGGCAATTGGTTCAATGCTTCAATAAGCATAGTAAATTGGCCTTTGGGGTCCTGGTGAACGATATTGTTGTAAGTGCTCGTAGGCGAAATTCGGACAGCCACCTTGTCTGGCCCAATCGCTGAGCACATTTCCTGCATTATCTCCAACACAAATCGATTGCGATTGTTGTGATCACCGCCATACTGGTCCGTTCGTTGATTGGCACTCTCAGCCAAAAATTGGTTGGGCAAATAGCCAAACGCCGCATGCAATTCTACACCATCAAAACCTGCCTCCATGGCTTTGATTGAAGCTTGTTTATAATCCAACAAAATGGCCTGAACTTCTTCCGTGCTCAATGCCCTTGGCGATTCATAGTCCTTCATCCCTTCCATCGTGAAATGCTGCTGGCCCACTATTGAGATGCTAGACGGAGCGACAGGAATTTCTCCCTGCTTCACAAGCGAATGCCCTACGCGACCCGTATGCCACAACTGCGCATAAATCACACCTCCCTTCGCATGAACTGCATTGGTGACCGATTTCCATGCTTCAATTTGTTCTTGATTATAAATTCCCGGCGTGAGCGGACTTCCAGTCGCCTGAACGGAAATATTGATGGCTTCACTGATGATGAGGCCAGCGCTAGCACGTTGCTCGTAATACAATGCGGTTGACGGACCAACAACGCCGGTAAAACTAGCTCGAGAGCGCGTCATGGGCGCCATGGCGATACTGTTTTTCAAAGTTGCTTTGCCAATTTGAATGGGCTTGAGAAGTTTCATGTGATTTCTTTTTATTTGGTGGATAAAGACAAACCTAGTATTATTGCTTTACTTTTGAAAGTAGTTACACTTATGTATAGTAGTAACACTTGATAAAGCATCACTCATAATCAACTTGTTGTGAATTCGAAAAAAATCCATATTTCTGAAAAATCCTGTTCACTGCGCGATGTTTTGGACATCATCGGCGGAAAATGGTCCATGCCTATCATTTATATCTTATCGAAAGGGACCATGCGCTTCAAGGAATTAGAGCGCAGCATCGAAGGAATCAACACACGTATGTTGGTGAAAGAATTAAAAAACATGGAACTCAACGGAATTCTCACACGGCAGGTATTCGCAACAGTCCCTCCCACCGTTGAATATACCCTAACAGAAAAAGGGGAAAAGCTATTACCCAGCATCGCTTCCCTTTACCAATGGGGGCAACACTACGCAAGATAACACTGTTAAAATCCCTAAATCAGGCGCTTTACAAACCAATAATCGGTTTGGGGTGTACTACCCAGCGGAAAGTCATTTTCAACGCCCGAATTCACAAAGCCGTGTTTTTCGTAAAATCCACGTGCCCGGAAGTTGTATTCCCAAACCGACAAATACATCGCATGGTAATTGTCACCCACAGCCAACGAAATTGCATACGCCATCAACTGATCAGCCACACCCGTGCCGTGATATTCATGCAACACATACAATCGCACCAATTCGATGCTGGGCAAACCCTTGAGCGACTCTAACGGACATTCATGCTTCGCATTGATCCGCATATACCCTTTCACAACCCCCTGCTCCTCAAAAAAGTAAAAATGATCGTCGGGATCGTTCAATTCCTCCTCGCATTGGATCGCATTGAAATACAAATCCAACACCCCACGCATGTCTTCCTTGGTGCAAGTATTTCCGAAAGTATCCTCGAATGTTTTTCGGCCAATCCGCTGCAAAAGCGCTACATCATTGGCATCTCCACGTCTAATCATCATTGTTTATCATTGCGATACCGCTGCCTCTAACTGTGCGATATCAAACTTCGACATCTGCATAAATGCATAAGCGGCCTTCGGCGCTGTAACAGGATTGGTCATCAA
>RFVQ01000239.1 GCA_009922495.1 Chitinophagia bacterium | reverse complement strand
AGCTCTTGGTTCCCTGCTTGTTGGTGATGGCAAGTGAATATTTTCCTGCCACATCACTCCACTTGTCTGTTCTTATCGCATAGCGGTTTCCCTGTACCCAGTTTTCCAGGATCGAGGTTTTATCGCTGAATACATTACCGGTGGTGATCAGGAAGTTGGCCACCTTGCCTTCTTCCAGGCTGCCGATCATGTTATCGACACCCAATGTTTTGGCAGGAGTGGTGGTCAATGCTTCCAGGGCTTTGGTTTCAGACAAACCGTTGTCAAGGGCCTTTCTCAGGTTGCTCATGAAGGCAGCAGGAGAACGGAGATCGGCTGTCGTAAGACAGAAATTGATGCCTGTTTTTTCCAGGGTGGCTGCATTGGTGGGAGCCAGTTCCCAGTGTTTCATATCGGCAAGGGAAACAAATCTGGCATCGTTGGGATCTTCCACATCCATGGCCATGGGATAGTTGACAGGAACGATCAGGGTAGCTTTTGTAGCTGCTATTTCCTGTGCGCGTTGGTATTCATTGCCACTGGTCTTGAGGATGTATTGGACACCGAATTCATCGCCAATGCGGTCGGCACGCAGTGCATTCCATTTGTCGTTTGCTTCAAATATCTGTGGCAATGCCTGGTTGTTGTTCCAGGCGATCAGGCTGAGGTTGACTCCTTCCTTGTCTGCATTGTTTTTGTACCATTGCGCATCAATATGGGTTTGTCTGAGCAGCGAGATATTACCCATCATGGAAGAGGGATAAGATTGTGTTGAGCTGCCTTTGTTAAAAGAATAATGGGCTGATGCTTTTTCTTTGAGGATGACACTGTTTTCTTTTTTGTTGGCCAGCGACACCAGTGTACCGGTTCCTCTGGCGATGCCATCTTTTTGGTGGGTCAGCACTGCTCCGAATCCGATTTCGCGGAGCGACTTTGCTTTGGTATCATCTGTTACAAACAGAGAAGATGCTTGCACATCCGCTTTGATGGCCTGGTTCCAGCCAAAGGCTCCTTTTTGGTTCGAAGTCAGTTGGGCTGCTTGTCCAAATCCCCTGCCAAAGCCGCCAGTTTGTTGTGCAGCAGGCATGCCGTAATCGGCATAGAGATCAATGAAGGAAGGATAAATGGATTTACCGGTACAGTCGATCACCACTGCATGAGAAGGGATGCTCAGGTTGTTGCCAATACCGATGATTTTGCCATTGCGGACCAGCAGGGTTGCATCCTGCAGACTGCTTTGGGGGTTTTTGACGATCGTTGCGTGGGTGAAGGCATAAATGGTTTCCCTTTCATCGCCTACGCCATTCACCGGAAAGGTGGGCTGTGCGAAAAGGGAAAGGCTGAAACATCCAAGGAGGATGGTCAGGCAGATCTTTCTCATTTGCATGTTGTTTTGATTTTTGGAAGCTTTCAAGATAAAGAATTTAACAATGATGGGCACGTATCGTTCATTGGATGCCCAAATCATTTAGCGCCTTTTTGTATCCCTCGAAATTTACCTGAAGGGTGCGTTTCGGCAGTGAAAATGCCTGTTTGATCACCTCTCCCAGTTTGGGATCATTCTGTAAACAGCTGTGGAAGAGATTTTTTTCTTGCAACCATTGGGCCAGGTATTCCTGCTCTGTTTGCCCCGGTGTAGGAATCAGCACCGCTTTTTTCTGCATTTTTACAAGGTCCATCACAGAGGAATAACCGGAACGACAGATCACCAGCGATGCTTCTGCTATGGTATTGGAGAAGGCTGTGCTGTTGAGGTGGTTGACAAAAACCAGGTTGGGAGGGGTAGCGGTAGGCGGTAAAGGCAGATGGGGCAATCCGCGCAGAAAAAGGATCTCGTGGCCTTGCCATGATTTATCGGAAAAGATAGTAATCAGTTTATTTTCCAGCAAGGTTCTTTGGGGTTCCGGACCGGATAATGCCACTACGATCTTTTTTTCTTCGGCAGTTGCTGCTTCCAACCTGGAAAGAGGGCCAATATAAAAAGCGTTGTGCGGCTTTTTGTGGGGATGGGAAAGTGCTCCTGCCAGCGATGGTTCATCCTGGTTGTCTGGGACCCAACATTGGTTGAACCGAAGGATCATGCGGTCGTGAAAGTATTGGATCAACCGATCGATCGTTTTTCCCCATCCGCTCATGATCCGCAGTTGGTGGGTGATGATAATGGTTCTGGTGCCAGGGAGCCATAAGCCATATCGGTTGTCACTGATGATGAGGTCCCATTGGTGTTCTTGTTGTTTTTCCATCAACCACTTGTGTTCCTTTTGGATGGCAGAAAAAATCCGGGGAAGCTGAAGGATCATCTTCAGCATGAACAGATTTCCTTTCTTGGGATAGGAGATACCGTAACCTGGCAAAACGCAATGGGTGAGCGAGGGGAATTCCTGCAAGAGTAGTTGGCCTGTATCACCGCTTGCTGCAATCTCAACCTGGCATCCTCTGTGCAAGAGCTCTCTGATAATGGGAATACAGCGTGTTGCATGTCCCAATCCCCAATCCAGTGGGGCAACCAGTATTTTTCGGCCTATCATGAGTGGTTTCGAGTAGGGAAATGGTTGTAAAAAACTTAAAAAAAGAAACAGAATTCATGAAATTAGCCTAAAAAATATACATTAGCAATAACATGAAAAAGCAGCAAAACAGAACTTTTTTATTTCTAATGGTGTTTATCATGCTGTTTGCTGTTAGCTCCTGTGGGGTACTCAATAAAAACAACTGTGGGTGTCCCTCCAAAAAAGGACTCTCAGGATATTGAGCAGACTATGAAGAAACAGACCAGAGATTTGTTATTGCTCCGAAAGGATGGATGCTACGACGACCATACGATCGAACGTGAGGTGGAATCCATTGGTCGTATTCTTCAAAATGTTGAAACCATTTCATCATTCTGTATCGCTTTTGAATTGATCGACCTCAATCGCTTTAAAATTTACCATGATCAGCCCTCCATTGGGAAAGCCATG
>RFVQ01000238.1 GCA_009922495.1 Chitinophagia bacterium | reverse complement strand
GAAAAAATCTCACTCCCGATTCCTGCATTGATCAACTGTTCAATGTTGAACTGTGCAGCATCAATCGTACCAAAATTTGAACTCACTGTTTGTCCCTGTACTGTCAACTCAATTTCTTTGTTCGCAATATCACTGCCCATCGAGGCGTAAAACTTGTGTGTTTTGCCACCACCGCGCGCAGGGGGGCCTCCCCTGCCATCAAAGAAAACCACTTCCACACCGTATTTGGCTGACATGGCTGTAAGCTCCTGCTTGGCTTTGTAGATGCTAAAATTCGCCATGAGATACCCTCCATCCTTTGTACCATCACTAAATCCGAGCATGACGGTCTGGGTATTGCCCCTTCGTTTCAAGTACTCTCTGTAAAGCGGGAAAGCATACAACTCCTGCATCACGCCGGCTGCATTTTTCAAATCGTCAATCGTCTCGAACAAAGGAACGATGTCTACAGAGATGGCATCCCGCTTCCATCCCCCTGCTACAAAAAGCGCAAATACTTCCAGGATGTCTACTGAACTATTACATTGACTGATGATATAACGCTCGCATCCCGGTTTGCCATTGATTTCCTGGATCTGGCGAATCGCTTGAACTGATGCGATGGTTTCTTTGATGATGGGATCTTCTTCAGCCTGTAGATTCAGCTCCTGATCCAGGGAAGACAACCAGGCAATTTTCTCATCTGTTGACATGGCTGCATAGTCGCCCTTACCATTTGCCTTGCACATAGCAGATACCACTTTTTCATGAACAGCGCTATCCTGTCGAATATCCAGCGAAGCAAAGTGGAGTCCAAACAAATTCACTTTGTTGATCAATGCATCTACCATGTTGAGGAAAAGTCCGTTGTGGTTGAAAACAATGATCTCCCTGATCGCATGCAAGGTATCCAGCACATCTTCTTTTTTGAGATCAGCTTTGTATCCCGGGATAAAAATATTGTCGTACAACCGCTTTTCCAGATCCTGCAACTTCGACTCCACTCCTTCAAAAGTGAGCCTGCGCCTGAGCTTCCTGATGTCAAGATAATAGCACTTGATGATGCTACCCCGAAGCGCATTGGCAACCTTTAGTGTAATGTCACTTGTCACAAAGGGATTGCCGTCCCTGTCACCACCGGGCCAGAAGCCCATCCTGATCAAAGGATTTTCCTGGTTGTAAGCCTCAGGGAATTGCTGCTTTAATGTATTGACAATCCTTCCGCTGGCAGGATAAAAAACATTTTCCAGGTACCAGATCAAGCTGATGGCTTCGTCGTATGGGGTTGGCTTTTGTTTTTTGAAGAAAGCGGTTTTGCCCAACTGCTGCAGAAAGATATTGATCTGATCCAGGTTGTTATCGGCGATGGCCTTGGCAAGATCATGGATAATGCCCAACACTGATCCGGGATAGAACTGTGTTGGATGAGCCGTCAACACCAGACGCACACAGAAATCCCTCAGTTTTTTTTGCAGCAGTTCATCCTTCCCCTGCTGCCTGACCATGGTCTCCAGTTGTTTCAGGGTTCCCATGCCTTTCATGTCATTCAACTTTGGAAAAGCGGCATCCTCCAATGCATCGAACAATACCACCTGGCGTTCAACATACTGCACAAATCTGAACATGAGATCAAGTTGCTGTTGTTCAGTGTTGTATGAAGTATGGCGGGAAAAGAAATCATTGATGATCTGAAGGGGACTCATGTTGCGTTTGAATCCTTCCTCACAATTGGATTGCAGCAACGAAAGCAGGATACCGGTTTTTTCGATCCGGTGAAAAGGCAAAGACGTAAACAGACTGTTGTACAATTGGTAACGGATGCCCACCTCATTATTGAACCTTGCGAGTTCCACAGAAGAATTAATACTCATTTCGATCTTTTATTGGGAAAAAAGCAGCAATTAGTCAACAAATTTAAATAAAAATCAAGAATATCGGAATTTCGATTAATTTTGTCTCATACATGAAAGCAAATCATCCATATAGCAGCTTCTACAGCCCATTCGGGGTTACTGCTACTGCTTTCACCACAACCACTACTACAACCCGTTAAGGGTTGTACAATTGCATATCATCCATTGGACAAAGGTCGCGCACACATCATGAAGTGATTGTTTCACTCCATGCCCTATTCTTTAAAATTACCATCATGCAAATACTCAAAATAGACGGTCGTCTTATCATCCATCCACCAGGATTCACTGAAGTACTGGATAGGTTGATATCATTGGCTCCCAGACCCGTTGCCATTCTAATCAGTGGAGATCCGGCTGTAGACTTTTCTCTTCGCAACATCGCATTTTCCGCTGTAGCAAAAAGCAATGACTTTTCAGGATCCTTGTTAGAGGTTGAAGGACAATTCCTGAAACTGGCAAGAGAAATTCTTCCCGTTCAACACCAAAGCAAAACGCTGAGCTTTATCCGCCAGCAATTCAACAGGATCGACGACCTCTGCAAAGGAATTCAATTGTTGGGTGAAGCAACACCCAAAACGATGGACGCCATCCGCATTTTTCCGGCATTGATCCAATCCCACCTTTTTCACGCTGCCTGTTTACAGGCCGGTATGTCAGTTCTGTGGACAGAAAAACCCAACTGGAACAAGGAAGAAACCATGATCATCCCTGATCCGGGAAATGAGGAATCTCCGCTTTATGCACTATTAGAAAAAGGAATGGGTACAATGACCTGCTGGACCAAAGGAAATCTTTTTTCTTCCGCAGACCCTGAAGCCGTCTCGCATGCAGCGCCCATCCCAAGCCTGAGCTATGAAGAAGCATTGGAATTGTTGCCGAAAGGCCAAAACCTGTTGGATGTCAAAAGCCTGGCCATTGCATCCCATCAAGGCATCGCCTTGAAGACCGTCAATTTTTTATCTTCTCCCTTGGAAGAAACCATTATCGGAATCCATTTGCCAAACAATAAAGAGATGGTGACCGGCATCTCATCAAGATCAGGCATCAACTTGGTGAACATGGAAGGGGGTGGCATGATTGGTGTTCCAGGATTCGCCAAAAGAGT
>RFVQ01000237.1 GCA_009922495.1 Chitinophagia bacterium | reverse complement strand
CGCTTCAATTTGCTCTCCAATAGATCTCCCACTGTTCCACTGATGGCCGTTACAAATGCCACCAACATGATTTCCCAGTTGGCTTCCCATTTGAGCTGTGCAAGAAAATAGATCAATACAACACTGAGGACAATTCCTCCGATGGTTCCCTCCCATGTTTTTTTGGGTGACCAGGAAGACAAAGGCGTTTTGCCGATGAAGGATCCCACCACGTAGGCCATGGTATCATTGATCCAGATCCCCAAAACCAGGATGATGCAAACGACCTTGCCGCTGAAAAGCGACAATGCATTGGCCAAAAAACTGCTCTCATGTGCTTGTCCCCATATCCACCCCGACCTCAGGTTGATCAACAGCGCCAATGAAAGCGAAACATATAACAAACCGATCAATGACCAGACGATGTTTTTTGTAATATATCCCTTTGTTGGATACCATTCAATATACAAGAGGATGGTGCTGATCCGGATCAACCACCAGCCCGCTTCGGAAATATGATATCCCTTGATGTCCAGGCTTTCTGCATTGGCCACCAAGATCATCCCCCAACCCAAAAGAGCCAAACTCCTTGGCAACAGAATCTTTTGTTGCGTGGGCCCCACCTCCATACCGGCAACCAGTTTTCTAAACTCATACCAGGCGCCAAAGTTTACCACTGAAAAAAGGATCAGAAAACTCCATTCATTCCACAACAATCCTGTCAGCATCACCGCTGCATAGACAATCGCAGTTTTGGTGCGCGTTTGAAACACTTCCTTATTCAATGCCATGCTTCACGCTTTTTCTGAAACGTTCAAAAGAAAAATAAAACATAATCACCATGAGAAATACCGCTGGCCAAGGAAACTTGTCGTCGATATTGTCCACAACCGATTGACCCGTGCTGCGCAGATAATATACCTGTCCCACTGCGATCGCATTGTTCACAAAATGGGCGAGGATCGGTACCCATAGATTCCTGCTATAGGCATATAACAATCCCAAAACAATGCTCAATGCCAACCTCGAAAGAAATCCATAATAGGAAAAATGGATGGCGCTGAAAAAAAGCGATGTTATGATCACACTTACCCAAATATTTTGGGTACTCCTGAACATCATGTTCTGAAATCCGCCCCGGAAAAAAACCTCTTCTACAATGGCCGGCAAGGCTGCCATGACAACCAGCGAGATCAGGAGATCGGGAATGCCCTTCATCTGCGACATCACTTCGATCTGCTGCATGTATTTGTCTTCCATCTCCTTGAAATACAACTCAAGATTCTTGCTCAAAGGAATTGCTTCCATCACAACTGACAGCTGATTGGCAATGACCAGCGTGGTGATCATGATCATGATGGTGGATAGGATCATCTGAACGGAGAATTTGCCTCCCCATTGCAGGTACTCCATCGGTTTCTTTTGCATCATCCTGGCAACCACAAAGGGAGGGACAAAAAACATGCAGATGGAAAGAAAGGTCTGGATCACCCTCACTGCATTGGCATAAGCGGGGTTGCTGATGTTCAGTTGCATGTGCTCCATGCCTTCACCGGTCATTCCCTTCCATACCAATACTCCACCCAATGAACCGACCAAGGCTCCTGCACCCATCAGGGCGATCAGGAGAAACAAACCTGCTTTGTCGCTGATGCCAAACCTGTTTCGCAATTCTTGCTCCATAGTTGCTAATTTTGTGCCCGCTTCTATGGTAAAGATAGGCAACATAAACTTACCCGATTTCCCGCTTCTGCTCGCTCCCATGGAAGATGTGAGCGATCCTCCCTTTCGTGCTGTTTGCAAGAAAAACGGGGCGGATCTCATGTATACGGAATTCATCAGCAGTGAGGGACTGATCAGGGATGCCATCAAAAGCCGACAAAAACTCGACATCTTCCCGGAAGAAAGACCAGTTGGAATACAAATTTTTGGGGGGGATGAAGAAGCCATGGCGATCAGTGCAGGCATTGTAGATACAGTAAACCCGGATCTGCTCGACATCAACTTCGGATGCCCGGTGAAAAAAGTGGTTTGCAAAGGAGCCGGTGCTGCCGTATTGAAAGACATCGATCTGATGGTGCGCCTGACAAAAGCCGTGATAAAGTCCTGCAAGGTTCCAGTGACGGTGAAAACAAGGTTGGGATGGGACTTCGATAGCATCAACATCGTGGAAGTAGCAGAAAGATTGCAGGACATCGGGGTGCAGGCACTGGCCATTCATGGAAGAACCCGGAGCCAACTCTACAAGGGAGAGGCCGACTGGAACTGGATCGCAAAAGTGAAAGAAAATCCCAGGATGCAGATCCCCATCTTCGGCAACGGTGACATCGATTCTCCTGAAAAAGCATGGGAATACAAAAACAAATACGGGATCGATGGCATCATGATTGGAAGGGCTGCCATCGGTTATCCCTGGTTCTTCAGGGAAGTCAAACATTATTTTGCAACCGGAGAAAAACTCAATCCGCCCAGCTTTGAAGAAAGACTGGAAGTGATCCTCCAACACCTGCGTGCTTCTGTGGCCTGGAAAGGTCCCAAGATCGGTATCTTCGAAATGCGCAGACACTATGGCAATTACCTCAAGGGCATTGCGAACATCAAACCCCTGAGAACGCAACTGGTCACCTTGAATACGATCGAAGAAATTGAAGCCTTGCTGGAAAAAACCAAAGCCGAATATTTATCACTGGGAAGCCTCTCGCTTTCTGAACAACCCTTATCATGACACCACAAGAGAGATTTGAAAATTTGTCGGACATCCAACCAGTTCCTTCCGGATCCAAAGGGATATACAAATCCTGCATCAAAGTGGATCAACTGGTGTATACATCCGGTCATGTTCCCTTTGACACAGCAGGCAACAGGGTCAAGGGGACGGTGGGCTCCAACATGGATACAGAAACGGCAAAAAACGCAGCCAGGAATGTGGGGCTTTGCATCCTGCAATCCTTGATCAAAGAATATGGTTCTCTCAACAGGATCAAAAGGGTGATCAAAGTTTTTGGCATGGTCAATGCAGTGCCAGACTATAACCAGCATCCTATTGTGATCAATGGCTGCAGCGAGTTGTTCAGAGAGAT
>RFVQ01000236.1 GCA_009922495.1 Chitinophagia bacterium | reverse complement strand
GCATTGGTCGTATTGGCCGATCATGCCGGCACCGGCATCAAAAAGGGAATTTCTGGTTTTCTCGGCATGCGCTGTGGGGACATAATAAACCAGTTTACGGTGTGTACCCTGCAAGGGTGCAAGGACCCTGGTATGCTCCAGTCCAATGCGCGATGCAATCTCCCCATTGACCCCGGTTAGGATGTTGTCAAGGTTTGTATGGATTGCATACACAGCGATATCGCGTTTGATGCAAGAAATGAGCATATCGGCAATGGGTTCATTCGCTGTGATTCTTTTGAGTCCCTTGAAGATGGGAGGGTGATGAACAATGATCAGGTTCAATCCCTTTTGTGCTGCTTCGTCTATGACGCCCGGTGTCAGGTCCAATGCAACCAGTGCACCACTGCAAACAGCAAGGGCATCCCCACAAGCCAAACCGGAGTTGTCGTATTCTTCCTGATATGACAGGGGGGCGATTGTTTCTAAAAAGTTAATTATGTCCTTGATTTTCAGCATTTATTTCCTGGTTTGTGGGAATTGAAATTACTTTACTTTCAGAATAGCCCATCAAACATGCGCAGATTTTTCTTGTTTCTGCCTCTTTGGATACCCTTGTCTCTTTTTTCGCAAACAATCGAACACGATTGGGAGAACTATATTGTTCCGTTGAATGGCAAACCCGTTTCCATCAATGTTGATCTTGGACTAAAATTCGTTGCACCCATCCAGGAAGATTCCATGGTCATCATTGTCAGGGTGAGGCTCAATCAATTGGACCAGCAGGGAATGCCCAAGGCGGAGGATGCAGAAAATCTGCTCAACATGGAAGATAGACTTGTTGAATTGCTGGCGAGGCAATCCGGCGCCTTGTTTGCAGGACGCTTCACCCAAAGGGGCATCAGGGAGTTTTACTTTTATGCGCCGGATACCTCAGGATACAGAAAAGCATTGAACCAGGCCCTGCAGCCGTATAGCAACTATCAATGGTTGGCACAAGCGAAGAAGGACAAGTCATGGGAGAATTATTTTGAAGTATTGTATCCTTCAGCACTTGATTTTTTGCGGATTCAAAGCAAGAGGAAATTGGCGCAAATGGATCTTTCCTCAAGAAAAGCAGCTACGATGCTGCATTTTATTTCCTTTCCCGACCAGGTTTCCATGAAAAAATATCTTTCCGATCTCAAGAGTTCTTCCTTCTCGATTGGTTTTCTGCCAACGGATGCTGATCCTCAATCAGGTCGCTTTGAATTGATTTTGCAACGAACAGAGAAACTGGATCTGGGATGGACGGAACGTGAAATAGTTCCACTTTATCGCAAAGTCTTGGAATTTGGAGGAACCTACAGGGGTTGGGAAGTCAATGCTCCTTGAAAAAATTTTGCTAAAAAATAGTTTTGAAAATCTTATCATGATGGATCCATGAGAAATGGAAGCATCCTGTCGAAAATGAGGAGTAGTGCGGGTCTGACTGGTAAATTACCTTCTATCTTTGTTATAGATAATTGCTGCATTTAGTTGCACAATCATATTACTATAACATTCCAAATTAACCATCCAAGGAGTATACCGATCGTGATATTCCTTGTACATATTCTATTGTCCTATCAGACAGCGGCACAACCCATCGCTAAATTTTCATTCACGCAATCATCAACCTGCATCAAAACCAACGATGCCGTAATTGTTGGTTTCAGGGACGAAAGCCAGGGAGGAACACATAGCACTGATTGGTCTTTCGGGGATGGGGGAACCTCTACCAGTCAAAACCCAACATGGACCTATACGAATGCAGGCGTTTATTATGTAACACTGACCATCAAAACACCGGCGAATGAGACTTCTTCGGTGACGCAGCAAATTATCATTTTCCCAACGCAACAGGTGGATTTTACTGTTGATGTCAACAGCGGCTGTATGCCACTTTCTGTTGTGTTGACAGACAAGACCAAAGAACTTGAAATCAGGGATCCTGTTTCGGGAACAGTATACAAAGAGAAAATTTCTTCCAGGCAATGGACATTTGGCGATGGAAACATCGGCACGTCTGAATCGGCTACGATTGGACATATCTATACAAGGTCCGGTACCCGGGATGTTGCATTGACTGTTCTCTATGAAGGAGGATGTACTTTTTTCAACCAGTCTTCCAAGGGCTATATCAATATTTATCCAAAGCCTTTTGCGGATTTCTATTTGGCCCCACCCAGTGCCTGCCAATATCCCATTGCGATTCAAACGATCGACAATAGCGGGAATGCTGCAGCTTACCAATGGTCTGTTCAGGGGCCTGCTTCTGTTGCTATTGATGATCCTGCTGCAGCAAGCCCGATACTTGGTTTCCAACAGCCAGGTGCCTATACGGTAAAACAGCGTGTGGTCAGTGACAAAGGATGTACAGATGAAAAAACAATTGATTATGTTCTACAACAGACCAACATCCTTGCTTCCTTCACAAGTACCGATTCTACCTGCGAAAACAGTCAAATGGTTTTTACGAATACTTCTGTTCCTGATCCTATAGAAAACAAATGGTTTGTCAATGGTCTTCAAGTGGGTACGCAAAAAGATCAGTCTTATCTTTTTTCAACTGCAGGTATTTATCTGGTAAGACTTGAAACACTGATCGGAACCTGTCGTGCTTCATTTGAAAAAACCATTCGTGTCAATCCTTCTCCCCAACCAATGTTTAGTGCGGACACGCTCGAGTCCTGCAGTTTCCCTTTTTCTGTTAACTTTTTTGATAATGCTACCGGTCAATCTGCAAGGCGGGTATGGGATTTTGGAGATGGAATATCCCTGACTGAAAAGGCACCCTACCCAGGATTCGTAACACATGTATACACAAAAGAGGGATTGTTTTCTGTCAAGCTTTCCCTTGTTACGGATAAGAATTGTGTTGTAGAAAAAACACTCTCCAACATGATCTCCATCCAGTTGCCAAGGGTGATCAAAGCCAATATGCCAGACAGTGGCTGTGTTCCTTTCAAGGTTTTACCGGTTGTTCGATTGGCAAATGAAAATGAAATCAGTAGTTGGGAATGGGAGTATACAGATCTGAAAGGCAATGTCATGTTTGC
>RFVQ01000235.1 GCA_009922495.1 Chitinophagia bacterium | reverse complement strand
AACAATTCTCGCCATTTCGATGATCATCGGAGTCATCGCATCCTGCAAAAAAGACAATGTTGTGGATGAAGATGGTTTGCTCATTACATTCAGAAGGGAATGTTTTGTGAGCAATTTTGAATTACTGGGTGCCGATTTTGTGTCAGTGAGGGCTGCAACTGCTGTGATTGATACCACTGCACAAACCATCGATGTATTGGTCAACTTCGGAACTGATCTCAAAAACGTTTATCCTCAGTTTACGCTGGCGACAGATTGCAAATTGGATCCCAAGATTACAGGCAAGACAGATCTTTCTAATCTGGCCAATCCAAAGGTCTACACGGTTGTTTCCGGTGACAGAAAAGTCAGAAAGCCTTATACCCTCAAAATCAAGTTCCAATAGTATCTCCTTTTAAATCAATCGCAATGCTTAAAATAAATAGTAAATTCTTCCTTCTGGTTTTGGTCATGCTGACTACGCTGGTTGCTTGCCAAAAAGATGAATATGTATTACCGGATCCGGTTTCACAGTTGACCAACGATTGTATCAAAAGAACGATCGGACCTAGTATTGTAACCTTGCCCATCGAATTTGCCTATGCTATGGCTATTCCTAAATCACAGGGGAAATTGGTATCTGCTCAAGTAGAGGCTTCCATCCCCGGTGCGACAGGTACTTTCCTGGAACACAGGTCATTTTATACCAATTCCAGTGGTGTTGATGTTCCTGTGCTGGTGGGATCACCCTCTTCCACACTTGAAAAGGTTACCAAGATGAACTATTCAATTGACTAAAATGGGACCTTATGCCATCTCCAAAATGAGCATCATGAAGAATCTCGCTGTTTCCAATGGTGTCAATGCCTACATCTCAATAGAGGATATGGCTGTGTACAATGCAGCAGCGGCTGCAGCCAACCCCAACAAGATTGATCTTGTTTACCTGTACAGGGCTGCTCCTACAACCTTTACCCATGCGCTGGTTTCACCTGCAGCAGATGGGGCCTATCTTCCCGGGGTTACACTGCCTTCAGGCGTTAACAGAAGTACCAAATTGAGAAAGGTGTTCAACCTGCAAGATAGAAACCTGGCAAACCTTCAATACGGTATTTATGTAGATGATGTTGATCTGGCTTCTGTTGACATGACAGATATGCCCAACTATGCACTGGGCCTGAGGGCTGAAGCAGGCGTTTGGGTAGAAACGGCAGATAAAAAATACAGGGCCTATATTTTTATCAACTCTATCAATGCTGCAGGAACAGCAGTGATCAGCATGTTGCGCTATACCCTATAGAGCCACTACATGAAAAAAAGACCTGAAACCATTAAAGTCAAGAACCTGATCCTTGCTTTGGTGCTTTCAGGTCTTTTCAATTATACCTACTCCCAATCCTTTCAGCATCCGGGTATCGATCAGAACACTGCTGATTTGATGCGCATGAAGCAGTGGGTGTCTGAAGGAAAACAGCCCTATAAAGACGCCTTCCTAAAACTAAAGGCAGAGGCTGAAAAGCCAATTACAGTGACCACCCATACCAGGGTTATGCGGGGGCCCTATGGCAAACCCAATATTGGAGGCGAGGACCTGCGCCTCAGCGCCAATATGGCCTATAACAATGCCTTGCTTTGGTATATAACAGGAGAGAAGAAATATGCCTCCAAGTCCATTGAGATCATCAATGCTTGGACGCCAGTTTTATGGGACTTTGATTTCAATGATGCCAAACTGATCGCAGCATTGACCGGATCTGTTTGGTGCAATGCGGCAGAAATCCTGAACAATACCCCCTCCGGCTGGAAGGGGGAAGAGGTGGCCGCTTTCCGCAAAATGCTGATGACGGTTTATTATCCATTGCTGCGCTTCTATTTCCCTACTGCCAATGGAAACTGGAATGGCGGTATCATTCAAACACTGCTGGCCATTTCCATTTTTATGGATGATCGTGCCATGTTCAACAATGCCATCGATAATTTTTTGCATTCACCGGCCAATGGCAGTCTCTTCAAATACATTTATCCAAACGGTCAATGCCAGGAGAGCCCAAGGGATCAGGGCCATGTGCAAATGGGATTGGGACTTTTCGCCGGGGCTGCTCAGATCGCTTTCACCCAAGGCATTGATTTTTTTAGACTTGGAGAGAATCGCATTGCAAAGGGATTTGAATTCACCGGCAGCTACATGATGGGCAAATACCCCCATTGTTATTGTACGATCTCTCCATCCTTGCGGGATAAATTAAGAGATGATTATGAGTATGTTTACCAGCATTATCGGTCAATAGGGGTGCCGGTACCTTGGACCCAAAAGGTTGCCGATTCCATAAGACCAACTTCTGCCAGGCCAGTCCTCACATCGGTCCGATCTGTACAGACAATTCAGCAATCAATTGCCACTGCAGCCAATGCCAATACACTGTTTGGATTGAGAAATATCACAGGTGCCGATGCCTCGCCATTAATTGTAGATACAAGCAATGCCATCATTGTTCAACCGGGGCAATCCATACAAGCGGTACTGAACGCTGCGGGCAATGAACCCCGAATGGTTTTGCTAAAGGCAGGTGTGCACAAGATCAAGGAAACACTCAAAATTCCATCCAATATAATCTTGACAGGAGAGGGGAACAAAACAAAATTGTTCCTGGATCCTGCATCAGGGATGAGGGATGTGATGGTCAATGCCGACAGTACGATGCATGATGTTACCATTCGCAACATGGTCATTGAAGTGTCAGACCGATTGGAAGTTCCGTCTGATCCCAACTCGCATCGTTCAAGAGGAGGAGGGTACAACAGGGGCGGGATCCTTTTTCATGCCATGCGGGAAGGACAAATGAAAAACATCCACTTGGTGAATCTCACGATCAGAAACGCCACCTTCAATGGTGTGTTCATCAGCGGGGCAGACAATGTAAATGTCCTGGGATGTGATTTTGATGAAAATGGGGGCAATGCCATTCCGGGTCAGAAGCTCCAGCACAACCTGTTGTTGACGCATTGCAAAAACATAGTCGTCAAAGATTCCCGCTTGACAACCTCTCCCTTTGGAGCAGGACTGGCGTTGGACCAATGTAACAATGCGGCCATTGTTGATAACGAAATTG
>RFVQ01000234.1 GCA_009922495.1 Chitinophagia bacterium | reverse complement strand
AAACTCTGAAAATACCACTTATAGGGTAGTGCCAAAAAAAGCTGTTGGCATTGGATTGGATTAGCTTTGTATTGCTACTAATCAGAGCCTTAACGAGATCTCCCGGTGTTTTTACACCGGGATTTTTTTTAGCGACAAGTTTTGCAAACACCATTCACCACCATGTTGATCTCTTTCATGGTATAGCCTTTCGGCAATTGTACTTTGGGGATGGTTACTTCATCGAGACAAACTGTTTTACCACAGCTATCACATTTAAAGTGTACATGGTTATCATGATGATGTCCCGAAACAATGCAGGCCTCGTTGCACAATGCATAGCGGGTGATATTATCCGTGGAGGGAATGTTGTGAATGATCCCCTTCTCCAAAAAAGTCTGCAGTGTTCTGTAGATTGTTACCCTGTCATACTCATCTGCACATTGTGATTCTATGTCTTGGTGTGCCAGGGCATTGTTGGAAGAAAGAAATATTTCCAGTATTCTCTTTCTCCCAGTTGTTACACTGAGTGTGCTGTTTTTTAATATGGATTCAATCTGGCTCAATCTATTCCTTGATCAATTCATCAATATCATGCAAAAGGGTTTCCACTTCGTCTTTTTTAATACCATCATAAATTCCCCTGACCCTTCCCTCTCGATCCACCAATGCAAAAAACTGGGTATGCAGAAATTGATCTTCAATGTTTTTACTGCTGTTCTTGGGGTCGTCCAGCAAATAACTTTCCCTGGCAGATTTGTAAAGATCTTTTTTGCTTCCGGTGAGGAACCACCAATTTGTTGCACTCGCTCCAAGTGAGTCGGCATATCTTTTCAAAACAGGCAAACTGTCGGTTTCAGGATTGACGGTATGGGAGAGGATGAGAAAATCGGGATTGGATTTGTATTTCTCATAGATGGCCTTCATGTTCTTGTTCATTTTGGGACAGATGCCTTTGCAGGTAGTGAAAAAATATTCTGCCACATAGATCCTGTTGCCAATGTCTTTTTGAGAAACCATGTTGCTGTCCTGACGCAAAAACTGAAATGATTGCACGGTATTCAGCACAGGTAGTTTCACCTTTTCAAAATCCGTGAGCTGGATCATGGCAATGTAGAAGCCAGCGAGCAATACTCCAAAAAACAACAGGTAACGAACCACTTTTTTACGCATGATGATGAATTAGAGCAAAATTACGCAGCAATGATGGATTTTGATGAAAACAGGGAATGCAACTTTGTTGCAAAATCATTAATTTTGTCGCCTGTCCATGTTCAAGATCAATTATGACGCCCTGGGAATTGCCGCATCCATTGCCTGTGCCATCCATTGTGCACTGCTTCCCCTTGTCATGACCAGTCTGCCCATACTGGGGATCAACATCATCAACAATTACTGGTTTGAATTTTTCATGATCCTTCTTGCGCTCTTCATAGGGATCTATTCACTCATGCATGGTTTCAAGAAACACCATCACCGGAAGCTCCCTATTTTCATTTTTACGGCGGGTATCTCTCTGCTGTTTTTAAAGCAAATATTTCATGCACAGCAATTGTGGTTTTTGGTTCCTGCCATGCTATTGATCATCACCGCGCATTATGTCAATTACCGCGATTGCAGAAAAGCGGCCCATTGTCATACAGACGATTGCAATCACTGAGTGATTCTGTTCAGCACAACCGCTGCAACTTTCTTTCCCTGTTTGTTTCCATTTTCACATCCAGAGCGATAGTGTATTCCTCCATACACACGACTGACGGATGCTTCCAATGCCGCTTCGCGATACGACTTAAAAGAACGGATGGGAAGATTATACTCCAACTCTGATGAATCCGTAAAAGCTTGGCCATCACCAAAGAGACTGGTCAGTATCTCAGCGGCTGAAGAAGATACTGTACTATGGCCGGAGGTATATTCAGGAAAAGGAGGCGTTTGGATAAAGGAAACCCATTGCTCTTCAAGCAGGCGCTGAATGGCGGTCTGGGGACGAATACGGGTGGTATTGTATTTTACGTACCAGCAGGAAATAAAGGCATCATACATGCCCACGGCTGTCATGGCATAAGCCTTGGCGGAAGCTATATCATCTGCAGCATGATCCCTGCAGGCTTTTTGGGTGATGGCCATCCAATGTCCGGGTGGCGTCATCTTTTTGTCCTGAAACATCACATGACCCTTGTGCTGGGATACAAATGGATTGTCGTCCCAGAAAATAGCAATGTCTGTCTGTTCCTCCGTTCTGTTTTTGGAGATATCATAGACCTCTTTCAACTCTTTAAAATAGGCAGAAGCAGTATCAGTGCTGTAGGCAGGAAATGGATCTGCATTAACCTCATCGTACTTGCTGAGGGCCATGGTCATCATCTTGTACCAGTGTGGTTCCAAACCATCAGCATAATCAGGCAATGTGGGAACCCAGCGACTGGGATCATCGGTTTTCACTTCAAATCTTTCAAAGCCCCTGGTTTCTTTGTAGTTATCCTTCGACAATCTTTTGGCCACAACGTCTGCGACCTTTTGTCCAAATGCAACTGAATGCTGGATCACTGCTTCATCAAGTCCGGCTCCATGTGCTTTGATCATGGAATCCTGGAACTGTGTGATCTCAGGAGCTGAAAAGGTTACCTTCTTCGCGGTTTCACAAAAAGCCTGAATGGAGGCAATGGAAAAATCATATTCCTTTCCTTTTTCAGGGATGGGCATGGGATCGAATCCGTTTAGCTTGGCTGTGATGGAAGGATATTTTTCATCACCGAAACGGGCAGCCTCATACATGGCCAATGCACAATTCGCATAGATCCTGCTGGCAACAGGCGGAGTGAAGATGTCCACCACAATCACATCCGTCAGCTTTTTTACGAGCTGATGTGAAAGCGCTTTATTGGTCTTGTTTTCTGGGTGCTGATTGGAACAGCTGTTTACGGAGATGATGAAGACTGCAAGACAGACGAACTTGCTGATTGTTGAAGATTTCATGGTTGTTGGGTTGTGGGAGGGATGGTAAGCTGACGGGTTATTTTTCCTTTTTGATCAAAGATGGTCACAGCATTGGCATGATTCGGCACCTGCCATTTTCGTGTCGACTGCGAGAGAAACCCTGAGCCCCATGCA
>RFVQ01000233.1 GCA_009922495.1 Chitinophagia bacterium | reverse complement strand
AACTTACGGCTGATCAGTCTTTTGCAAAAGACCTTGTCCTTCTTGTCATGACAGGATTCTTGCTCTTGAAAAGGAACAGCATTCAATCATTGTTGTCGACCAGGCTATCCGTTATTGTAATGATCTTTTTTACCTTTTCATCTTTTGCCTTTCAAATATATGTACTGCGCAACCTCCCCCTGGTAGATTGTTTACCGTATAAAGTTGGACTCACCATACAGGATCAAATGAAAATACCTGCCGGCGCAATACCGGACAGCACGGTGATCAATTTTGTTTACCAAAAAGATGGCAAGGAAGTTGAATTTGATGCCGAACATTTTCCAGCTGATTTCAATGACAGCACATACAGTTTTGTCAAACGATATGACAAGTTGATCAGGGAAGGAAATGCAAAACCACCCATCAAAGATTTTGTGATCATTTCACCTATCGGAGCCGATACAACAGAATCCATTTTAAATGACCCAAATGATCAATGGATCCTGTTTGTAAAATCAGCTGGCTATATTCATGAAGACTGGTATGATGATTTCTTCAACATTGCTGAAAAGGCCCATCAAAAATCATTGAACCTGATAGCGGTAACGCCAGAAGCAGCATCCCTATCCAGTATTTTCTCCCAAAAAAAGATCAATGTTCCCATCCTGAAAGGAGACCTCGTAGCGATCAAGACCGCAGCCAGGTCTAACCCAACACTTTACCACCTTCGTCAGGGCAAGATTCTTGCTAAATATGGAAAAGCATCCTTACAGGAAGTGGCAAAGCATTTTTAGGCATGCCTCATTCCTAAAAGGAGCACTTAGACTACCACAACTTCTCTGACAATGGTCTCTTGCATGCTTTCATTGATCCTTTTGATGATCAAGTCTCTTTGAAATACAAGTTCGTTCTTCAAGGGGGCCATTTGGGTATAAATAAAAAGGGTCCCATTCCTGATTTCGATTCGGTCTGTAAACTTGGCAATGGTTGCTCCCATGACTTTCTCCCAATGGTCTTCGATTTGCATCGACTGAATAGCGGGTTTTATCTTGCTTTTATCAAGAAATTTCTTCAGTGCCTCTCCCAATGAAATCGCGTCCGGCATTTTAGGTTGTTATCAATTGGTAAGGTAAAGAAATTTCATCAAGGCATGCCTTTATTCTTGAAGCATGGGTATCGGTCATGATGACCTGTCCATCATTTTTTACGCCAACCCAATCCAATAATTTCAGAAGACGTTCCTGATCCAGTTTTTCAAATATATCATCCAATAATAAAATGGGGGGGAATCCAAAATATTGTTTGAGCCACTCAAACTCAGCCAATTTAATGGCAAATAGCAAACTCTTTTTTTGTCCCTGTGAAGCCATTTGTTTAAAGGGATTTGCTTTCATGGTAACTTCAATATCGTCCTTGTGGATACCAATGGCTGTTCTTTGCAAATAAATATCCCTAGATCTGTTTCTGTGCAAATCCTGCAGGTAGTTTTCCGGAAGGGTAGAAAAGGAGGGGAAGAGACTGATCTCTTCTTTTTCAGAAGAAATATAGGCATACAATTCTTTGACCTTTGGTAAAAAGCCTTCCAAGAAGGATATCCTTTTTTTCAGCAGAATGATTCCTGATTTGGCCAATTGATCATCAAAGCCATCCAACAATATCTCATCTGGCATGCTTCCATCCAGGTTTTTGAGGTATTTGTTTCTGTCCAGCAGGCACTTGTTGTAACGGATGAGTTGCACAAGATATTCATGATCAGTTTGGGACAGTATGGTATCCATGTTCCGCCTTCTTTCCTCACTGGCTCCAGTGATCAAAATGATATCATCAGGAGCGATAAAAACCAACGGAAGTTTGCCTATATGATTGGAAAAGGGAGTAACCATCTCTTTTTCAACCCATAATTCTTTCTTGTTGTTTTCCCTCAATATGACGGAAACAGGTAACGCTGTTCCTTTTGTCTCAAACTGCCCAGTTATATTGAAACCAGCCGTTCCCTGTTCTACAGATTGCGCATCTGTTTTATTAAAATAGCCCTTGGTAAAACATAGAAAATGAATGGCATCCAACAGATTGGTTTTTCCTGATCCGTTGGGACCACAGATGGCCGCAATTCTTTCGGTAAGGTCGAAATGGGATTGGTGATAATTCCTGAATTGAAAAAGGCTGATATGTTTGATTCTGAACAAAATAGAGCGGTTCTGTAAAATTAAGGCAATGCCCTAAATTAAAGTTTCAGGCCCATGCTTTTACATGGGTTTTTGTGTTTTTCGCCCTATATTTGCACATCTTTTGAAATAGAATCTCAAAACAACATGGGTTCAACAAAATTTACCAAAGAAACTTACCTGTACTGGTACGAGCTGATGCAGTTATTGCGCAAGTTTGAAGAAAAAACTGGACAGTTATACGGAATGCAGAAAATCAGAGGATTTTGTCATCTTTATATTGGACAGGAGGCCCTTGCTGCAGGGTGTATGACCGCTACCAGACAGGAAGATCCCTTTATCACTGCCTACAGAGATCACGGTCTGGCACTTGCGAAAGGAATGACTGCCAATGAATGTATGGCAGAATTATACGGCAAGGCTACTGGATGTTCCAAGGGAAAGGGTGGTAGCATGCACTTTTTTGGTGTCGACAAATACTTTTTTGGTGGTCATGGGATTGTAGGTGCTCAAATTGGAACGGGTGCCGGTTTGGCTTTCGCCGAACAATACAAAGGCACAGACAATGTAAGCCTGACCTTTTTTGGTGATGGAGCTGCCCGTCAGGGTATGTTGCACGAAACCTTCAACCTGGCCATGCTTTGGAAACTGCCTGTTGTTTTCATCTGTGAAAACAACAATTACGCAATGGGAACCTCTGTTTCCAGAACCTCCAACGTTGTAGACATTTACAAACTGGCAGATGCCTATGATATGCCAGGAGATATGGTTGATGGCATGGATCCGGAAGCGGTTCATGAGGCAGTTGCCAGGGCTGTAAAGCGTGCAAGGGAAGGTGGTGGACCCACTTTATTGGAAATGAAAACTTATCGTTACAAAGGACACTCTATGAGTGATCCTCAGAAATACAGGAGCAAGGATGAGGTAGAAGAATACAAGGAGCGTGATCCTATTGAAACTA
>RFVQ01000232.1 GCA_009922495.1 Chitinophagia bacterium | reverse complement strand
TGAGTCCCACTACCGTTGCATTGATCCCTTTCATCATCTTTTGCAGCAAAGCATATTTTTGAAGGTTTTCCCAAAAGGGTAAAAAGAAGATTCCAATCAAAAAACAGGGCATGAATATCGCAACCGTAGCAATGATAGCACCCATGATCTGATGGGCTGTTCCCTTGGATTTCATGGAAAGACCACCCACATAGGATGAAATGGCAAAAGCGGGTCCAGGTATGGCCCTTACCATCCCAGCACCGGTAAGAAAAGTTTCTCCATCAATTTTGATGGCATCCTGGTTGTTCAATTTGATTCTTTCGGTATTGGGACGAACCACGTATTGCTCGTACATGACAGGGATCAATACATCGGCTCCTCCAAAAACAAAACTGCCAAAACGATACATGTTCTCAAAAAGATTGTAAGGCGTTCTGTCTTTCCAATTTTGTTTTCGGGCGGTTTCAGAGACAAAAGCGGCAGATAAAAAAACAATGGCAAAAATGAAAAGGGGTGCCCAACTGAATTTTCTTTTTTTCCATTGAACCGCTTTTTGATCGAGATGAAAGAAAAGGATACCCGACACAGCGCCAATGGCCATCGTGATGGGAAAGATCCAGGGTGATTTGAAAAAAAGAAAAGTAAGGATGGCAGTGAAAGAAAGCAGCCAGCGAGCAGTTGTAGATTGTTGTGTTCGCAAAGTTTTCCAAGCCGCAAAACCCAAGAAGCCAAGTGCCATCGGTTGGATGAAACGGAGATTTTGCAGGAAAGTCGTATTGGGATGTGAAACCAAGAAACTTAACGTTGTCATGATGGCAACGGCAGGGATCATCCAAATCATCAGGGTCAGCAATGCGAGTTGTACACCCCCTCTTTTATACCCAATGAGGGTAAGGGTTTGGGTAGAAGTTGCGCCGGGCATCAACTGACAAAAAGCATGGATGTTGAGCAGTTCAGTTTCGGTCAGGTCCTTTCTCTTTTCAACAAAGGCTTTCATCATCATCCCAAGATGACCCTGAGGGCCTCCAAATGCTGATATGCTGTGCCAGCAAACAGCCTTTAAGAAAGGGATATGACGTTTGAGGGTCAATCTTATTTTTTGAGACCAATTTCACGCAGCCTTTCGTCGAGGTATTGACCTGCTGTATAATCATCATATAACTTCGGTCTGTCTTCCGCTATACAAGAATCAAGGCAAGCAAGAGACATCTGGCTTACGGGATGAAGGAAAAAGGGAATGGAATATCTTGATGTATGCCACTTCTCTCTGGGTGGATTCACAACACGGTGGGTGGTACTTTTCAGCCGATCGTTGGTCAGCCTTTGTAACATATCACCGACATTGACAACTATTTCATCCGGACCAGCCTTGACGGGCAACCATTCATTTTCTTTGCTCAGGATTTCCAGTCCGTCGGCAGAAGCTCCCACCAGTAAGGTGATCAGGTTGATATCCTCATGCTGTTCTGCCCTGATGGCAGATTTGGGTTCTTGGGTGATGGGGGGATAATGAATGGCCCTTAAAATACTGTTGCCGTATAAAATATGGGGATTGAAATAATTTTCTCCGATACCCAAATGGATGGCAATGGCAGAGAGCAATGCTGAACCCGATTTTTCAAAATTTCTATAGGCATTGATGAAAAGATCATTGAAGGCATCCACCTCACCCACACTAACGTTCCTGGGATAGTCTTCGGGAGAGGGTACGCCATCGGGCACCATCTGACCAAACTGAAAAAATTCCTTCAAGTCGGGGGCATCGCTACCTTTGGCATGTTCTTTACCAAAGGAGGTATAGCCTCTTTGTCCGGCCAATCCGGGGATTTCATAGGTTCGTTTATTGGATTCAGGCAAGGAAAAAAATTGTTCCACTGCCTGATAAAGATTGCTGATCAAATCAGCCGGGATGCCATGGTTTTTTACCGAAACAAATCCAACTTCTTCAAATGCTTTTCCCAAATGGGCAGCAAAAGAAATCTTATCGGTTTCATTTCCCTCAAAATACTGGTTTAAGTCAACAACCGGAATATTCATGATGTTAAGATTGTATCATAAAAATAATGAACATAATTTTGATTCATCAAAAGATGGGCATGCAAACAAAAATATACAGTGTGATGATCGCAACAACGGTCCTTGCGCTTTTCTCCTGTTCCCCTAAAATCAGTTCTTATTCTGGTGAGAAAGCTTTTCAAAGCAGTACCGGTAAACCAGACTATTCCAATTTGGATTACTGGGCATCACATCCCGGTAAATGGGATCCGGCAGATACGGTTCCAGCTGCCCTTTCAGAGGAGAAAAAAGAAAAAATAGTCGATGTGTTTTTTCTGCATCCCACCACGCTAACAGAAGAAGGAGATGAACTGGTAACCAATGCCAGCATCGATGATCCCCGTATCAATTACAAAACCGATCATACCGCCATACGCTATCAGGCCTCGGTCTTCAATGAAAGAGCAAGGGTATTTGCTCCCCGCTATCGCCAGGCCCATATTAAAATGTATGGCGAAAAGGACAGTGTCAAACAAAAAGAAGCTTTTGAATTGGCCTATCAGGATATCAAAAATGCGTTCGAATATTATCTCAGCAACGAAAACAAAGGGAGACCCATTATCATTGCCTCCCATAGCCAGGGAACCACTCACTCCACCCGGTTGATCAAAGAATTTTTTGATGGAAAGCCCCTTTCCCAACAACTGGTCTGTGCCTATCTGGTGGGGATGGGAGTAAAAAAAGATATTTATCAAACGATTCCGGTTTGTATGGACAGCTTGTCTACCGGTTGCTTCACCAGCTGGAGAACCTTTCGCAATGATTACAACGACGGATGGGCCAAAAGAGATGACAGCAGTATTGCCGTTGTGAACCCCATCACCTGGAAAACCACAACAGAGATAGCCAACCGTGAGTTGCACCAGGGTGCTATTCTTTACAACCTGAAAAAAATTTACAGGAATACACATGAAACGCAAGCAGAGGGTGGGGCTGTATGGATCAGCCGCCCCAAGTTTCCAGGGTCATTTCTCTATACCAATAAAAACTATCATGCGGGAGACATCAATCTTTTCTATGTAGACATCCGAAAAGATGTATCAAGGCGGATCGACCAGTATCTCTCCCGTCACTGACGAAAAT
>RFVQ01000231.1 GCA_009922495.1 Chitinophagia bacterium | reverse complement strand
TTATGAACCCAATCGCCAGTCGCACGGTTCCTATTGGTTCAACTGGGGTACTGAACAGGAAGTAGAGTGGAAGGAGAACTATCGCAAATGGATGCGTTTCATCAATGAATACAAAAACAAAGGCGGTAGGGTGACAGCAGGATCTGACAATGGCTTTATCTATCAGACTTATGGATTCGGGTACATCCGCGAATTGGAGTTGCTCCGCGAGGCCGGTTTTCACCCACTGGAGGTAGTAAGATCCGCAACGCTCTTCGGGGCACAGGCATTGGGTGTAGAGAAAGACCTGGGTTCGATTGAAGTGGGCAAGTTGGCAGACCTGGTGGTCATCGATGCCAACCCTCTTGAAAATCTGCAATACCTGTATGGGATGGGTGCCGTCTACCTGAATGAAAAAAATGAAGTAGTCAGAAAAGGAGGTGTCAAATACACCATCAAAGACGGCATCGTCTATGACGCCAAAAAACTATTGGCCGATGTGAAAGCCATGGTCGATGAAGCGAAGAAAAAATCCGGCCCCAACAAACAACCCGGCATCCAATGATCAACATTAAAACATTCAACTACATGAAGCAATTGTTCTTCTTATTGCTGGCAATGCCCGCGATCGCCATCTCTCAATCCTTGCCTTCCATTGCTGAGAAAACAAAAGGCATGATGAAAATGGATGGATACCTGCCTGTTTACAGGGATGATCAAAATGGTAAGCTCTTTATAGAGATCAACAAGCTGGACCAGGAATTGCTCTATGTGATGTCGCTGCCTTCTGGTCTTGGCTCCAATGATATAGGACTCGATAGAGGATTGTTGGGTGGAGGAAGGATCGTCAAGTTTACCAAGGTTGGTAAAAAGGTTTTGATGACCGAACCCAATTATGCCTATCGTGCCAACAGTGAATCTGCCAAAGAAAGAGAAAGGGTTGAGCTGGCCTTTGCGAAATCAACACTCTGGGGTTTCACCGCAGAAGCAGAAACCGGCAATGCTGTATTGGTGGACGCAACGGAATTTCTGACACGCGATGCCATGCAGGCAGCCAACAGGATCAGAAGAATGCAACAGGGAAATTATACCCTTGATCGCAACAGGTCGGCTATGTATTTTCAAGCCTGTAAAAATTTTCCGTTAAATACTGAACTGGAAGCCACCATCACATTGGTCAATTCAGATGGATTTGCCGGAAACTATCTTCAGCCGGTTGTACCTTCCACCGAAGCCATCACCCTGCGGATGCACCATTCCTTTGTGCAGTTGCCGGACAACAATTACAAACCCCGTGTATTCGATCCCCGCTCCAGCTTCAACCATACTTCATTCTTCGATTATAGTACACCGGTTTCTGAGCCTATTGAAAAATTTTACATCAACAGACACCGACTGGCCAAAAAAGATCCTTCGGCCAAGGTCAGTGAGCCTGTAAAGCCGATTGTATATTATCTCGACAACGGTACGCCGGAACCCATCCGAACTGCTCTCTTGAAAGGGGGCAACTGGTGGAACCAGGCCTTTGAAGCAGCGGGATACAAAAATGCTTTTGTTGTCAAGTTGCTGCCGGACAGTTGTGATCCGATGGACATTCGCTACAACATGATCAACTGGGTGCATCGCTCCACCCGGGGCTGGAGCTATGGAGCCAGCGTTGTTGATCCCAGAACAGGAGAGATCATCAAGGGGCAGGTTTCATTGGGCTCCTTAAGGGTTAGGCAGGATTATATGATCGCTCAGGGATTGGTTTCACCTTTCAAAGAGGAAACCCTGAAGGATGATCCCATGCTGAAAATGTCACTTGACCGACTAGAACAGCTTTCTGCCCATGAGATTGGACATACACTGGGACTCATGCACAACTATGCTGCCAGTGTGGTTGACAGATCTAGCGTGATGGATTATCCGCATCCCCTGATCAGGTTCAATGCCAAAGGGGAAATTGATGTGACCAATGCGTATGACCACAAGATCGGTGAATGGGACAAAGTAGCGATCACCTGGGGATATGCAGATCTCAGCAACAGCAAGAATGAATTGGCGGATCTCCATAAGATACTCACCGATGCAGCAGCAAGGGGACTGAAATTCATCAGCGATCGTGATGCACGCGCACCCGGCGGTTTGCATCCGGAAGCCCATTTGTGGGACAATGGAAAGGAGCCCATCGTTGAATTGGAAGAGATGATCAAGATCCGTCAAAAGGCGTTGCAGCAGTTTGGCATCAACACCATTAGAAAGGGAACCCCCATGGCCTTTCTGGAAGATGTATTGGTTCCGGTTTATTTCTATCACCGATACCAGGTGGAAGCAGCTACCAAGCTCATAGGAGGCATGCAATACAATTATGCACTGAAGGGGGATGGTCAGGTTGTGACAGCCTCTCTTGCCAAAGATCTTCAAGCGAATGCAATGGCTTCAATTCTCAAATGCCTGGATCCTGAATTTTTGAACCTTCCCAAAGGATTGGCATCGCTCTGGCACCTGCTGAAGCGGCTGCCGACATGCCGCTTTCTTTTCTTTTCAACGCAGAGCGTCTCAATCGGTTGGCACAACAGGCCTATACCGGAGGATATGGAATGGATGATATGGTAAACGCATTGGTCAATGCTAGTTTCAAGTCCCCCAGAAAGCAATCGGTTGAGGGAGCCATTCAAATGCAGACAGAACAGATACTCCTGACCTATCTTTTGGCTTCCAGTGTTGATGAACAGTTGTCATTTCCAGCGCGTGCATCTCTTGGAGCTTCTTTGGCAGCCTTGAAAAAATACCTGGAGGAGACGATTAAGTCAGCATCTGATCCTGTTTACAAATCACACTTGCAAATAGCGATCGATCGGTTTAAATCACCCGAAAAAGCCAAGCCAACGCTGCATGCGATTCCTCCTCCCGGTGCGCCCATTGGATGCGAGGACGATCACTGAGATTGTTTTCGTTTCATCCCGGCAAGTCCGCTTACCAGGTCAATCAGAAAATGAAGAATCATGGTGGGGTATAGGCTTTTGCTGTAAAGGAAGATGACGTTCAAAAGGATGGCCAATATGGTAATTTTCAGGACGGCTGCCCATCCTTGGTAAAAATGCGCAAGGCTGAATAGAAGGGCAGGGGCCAATAAAGCCAACCAGGGTATGCCATCCTTGGCTCCTTCCCCAAAATAGCTGACCATGAA
>RFVQ01000024.1 GCA_009922495.1 Chitinophagia bacterium | reverse complement strand
GGGAGTGAATGTGGAGATCAGCATGATTGCTGTTGTTTGATCCAGTTTAATTAATTTGCTGTCGATAGAGAAAGATAAATGATAATGAATATGCAGAAGTTGATCATTTTATTGGCAATTGTTGCTTTATCATCCTTGAATGAAACAATGGCACAAGGTTGTGTAGCCATTCGCGGATTGGGTGCCTATTCTTGTGGCAATGCAGAAGATGTCAAATATTCATCGGGTTGGACGCTCACAACCAACACGAGATACTTTAAATCGTACAAGCATTTTGTTGGTATGGTTGAGCAAAAGGAAAGAGTGGAGCTGGGTACGGAAGTCATCAACCATACGTTTGGACTTGATCTCTTTTTCCAAAAACATTTGAACAAGCGTACAAGCTTTGGATTCAATGTTCCGGTCATTTCGAATGCCCGTTCATCCTTGTATGAACATGGTGGCAATACCGGTGGTCCTTCTGCCAGGAGAACCACCCATTCCTTTGGTATTGGAGATATCCGGACAGCTGTTTACTATTGGCTGCTGGATCCTTCCAAAGGCAAGAAATGGAACTTGCAGGCAGGCCTGGGCGTCAAGTTGCCAACAGGTGATTATCGTTACCAGGATTATTTTTACCGCAATGATACCACCAGAACGCTTGGGCCTGTGGATCAGTCGATTCAGTTAGGCGATGGTGGAACCGGCATGACATTGGAATTGAATGGATATTATTCCTTCTCCCATGAATTGTCTCTTTACGGCAACTTCTTCTATCTCTCCAATCCAAGGGAACAAAATGGGGTATCTACCGCACGCGGAGGAGTACCTACAACAGCACAACTGCAGTACGGAAGCAATGTCATGAGTGTTCCGGATCAGTATATGTACCGTGCGGGAATGAATTACATGAAGGGGAAATGGACAGCCAGTCTGGGTATCCGCAAGGAAGGAATTCCAGCTGAAGATATCATAGGAGCGAGTGGAGGATTCAGGAGGCCAGGATATGTGGTATCCGCGGAACCCGGAGTAGCTTTTCAAACCCCCAAATCCACTTTCTTTTTCAATCTTCCGGTTGCACTGCAGCGGAACAGGACACAAAGTGTACCCGACAAGATAAGAACCCAAAGGACCGGCACCTATTTCAAGGGGGATGCAGCATTTGCAGATTACCTGATCAATGTAGGAGTAGTTGAACTATCTTACTTGTTCATTGTTTTATCCTCGAACATGACAGATATTTCAACAGTTTACCAGGAGCAGCGAAAATATTTTGATACCGGAGCAACCCGCTCCATCGTATTCAGAAAGGAGCAATTGCGCAAACTAAAGTCAGCGGTTATGGCACACGAGGCCGAAATAACCGCTGCCCTCTATCAAGACCTGCGGAAATCGGAGTATGAGGCCTTTGGTTCAGAAACCGGTCAGGTGCTCAAAGAAATCGAGTTTACCATCAAACATCTTGATCAATGGGCAAAGCCTCAGTCGGTTTCCACCCCTTTGATGTTTCTTCCGTCCAGTAGTCGCATTTACCGTGATCCATTGGGCACCGTCTTGGTGATTGCCCCCTGGAATTATCCCATACTCCTGACCCTGAGTCCGTTGATCAGTGCCATCGCCGGTGGCAACACGGTTGTTGTCAAACCCAGTGAGGAGGCGCAACAAACTGCATGGGTGATCGAAAAGATTATTCAGTCGGCTTTTGCATCTTCTTATGTCCATGTTGTCCAGGGTGTTGGTGGTGAGGTGATACCTGCCATGATGGAAGCTGTACGTTTCGATCATGTGTTCTTTACCGGCAGTACCTTTGTGGGACAAAAGATCATGGAGATGGCGGCCAAGAAATTGGTGCCCGTCACCCTTGAACTGGGGGGGAAGAGTCCCTGTATCGTTGATGCATCTGCCAATCTTGAATACACTGCCAAAAAAATCGTTTGGAGCAAATTGATGAATGCCGGACAGACCTGTGTGGCACCGGATTATGTATTGGTGCACCACAGTGTTAAGCAGCCTCTATTGGAGAAAATGGTGGAGAACATCAGCAAGATGTTGGGAGAAGATCCCCAGCAATCTGTGGACTTTGGCAGGATCATCAACAACAAACGCTTCAGCAAACTGGTCAGCTACCTTGAACAAGGTAAAATTGTTTCAGGGGGTAGGCATGATGAAACGGATCTCTACCTTGAGCCCACCATCATGGAAGGGGTGGACATATCCGATCCTGTGATGCAAGAGGAAATTTTTGGTCCCATTTTACCCATCATCACTTATAAGGATCGTCAGGAAGTGGTGGACTGGGTGGAGAAAAATCCCTTTCCATTGTCGCTCTATATCTATGCCGATGATGCTGAAGTGCAGGAGTATTATATATCCCGCATTCGGTTTGGAGGATCTTGCATCAACAATGGCATCATCCACTTGGGCAATCCCCATCTGCCCTTTGGCGGTGTTGGGTATAGCGGAGTGGGACAATACCATGGAAAGTTTGGGTTCGAAGCATTTACCCGACCCAAGTCTGTCTTGCATTCCCGTTCCTGGTTTGATGTGCCGGTATGGTATGCGCCTTACAAAGGAAAGACCTCCCTGTTGAAAAAAATATTCAAGTATACCTGATGCGTTTTATTCAATCCAGATACATCAGCACCATTGCCCTTGCCTTGTTTGCCATGATTGCTTTCTGGGCGTGCAGTGCTGCCAAAAAAAATTCAAGTATGAGTGTGAGACAATCGATATTGAGATCTGTTTATCCTGCACTGACGGGAATGACAAGATTATTGGGCGTCAACAGCAAAATCCTTGTAGCTGGCGATGGTGTTGATCCCAAAAAATCTGTGTATGAAATTCCCTTTGAGCTGATCGATGGTCAGCCAGCTTCCCTCAGCTCATACAAAGGGAAAAAGATCATTGTGGTGAATACCGCCAGCGACTGTGGTTATACCGCACAATACGAGGCCTTGCAATCGCTCTATGCACAAAGAAAACAAGACTTGGTCATTGTTGGATTTCCTGCCAATGATTTTAAAAAGCAGGAGAAAGGCACCAATGAGGAGATCGCCTCTTTTTGTAAAAAAAATTATGGAGTAGAATTTCCCATGGCCATGAAAACCACTGTTATCAAAAGCAAGGACCAACATCCGCTGTTCAGTTGGTTGTCTGATCCTGGGAGCAATGGATGGAACAGTGCACCACCCTCCTGGAATTTTTCAAAATATGTATTGGACGAAGAGGGCAAGTTGATTGCTTATTGTGATCCTTCGGTTGAACCCCTCAGTGCAGCATTCCTCAAAATAATTGACAGACCCAAACCATGATAACAACGAATGATGTGACAGCGCATCCGCTGGTACTGGTGGATGAGAATGATCAGCCGGTTGGACTGATGGAAAAAATGGAGACACACAGAAAGGCTTTGCTGCACAGGGCCTTCAGTGTATTTCTTTTCAACAAAAAAGGAGACATGCTCTTGCAGCGAAGAGCCTTGAAGAAATACCATAGTGGGGGTTTGTGGACCAATGCCTGTTGCAGCCATCCTTTCCCCCATGAGACGCCGCAGGAAGCAGCCAAGAGAAGGATCCGGGAAGAATTGGGTTTTGATGCTGAAGTGAAACCGGCTTTTCATTTTATCTACAAAGCTGCTTTGGACAATGACCTGACGGAATATGAATATGACCATGTTTTATTGGGACAATATGATGGCCTGGTTTTTCCCAACGAAGATGAAGTAGGGGATTATTGTTACCAATCCATGGAAGATTTGAAGGAAAATCTTTCCACGCATCCGGATAAATACACTGCGTGGTTCAGGATAGCTTTTCCACTGTTGGAGGAACATTTAAAAAAATCCGCATTCGAATGACAGCAGATAAAGCCATTGTCATCGGTGCAGGAATAGGAGGCATTGCAACAGCCATACGGCTTGCTAACAAGGGTTATGCAGTTGAGGTGCACGAGAAGAATGAAGTGGGCGGAGGTAAACTTTATCTGATCGAAAAAAATGGATATCGCTTTGATGCAGGACCCTCTCTGTTTACACAACCCGCTAATCTTGAAGAGCTGTTTGAATTATCAGAGGAAGACATAGAACCCTTTTTTGAATATCAAAAAGTAGACATAGCCTGTCGCTATTTTTACGAGAACGGCAAAATCGTAAATGCCCATACTGATCCAAAGGCATTTGCAAGCGAAATGGAATCAGTACTACAGGAGCCAGCCCAAAATGTATTAGCGTATTTGAAGGATGCTGAAAAAGTATATGAAAAGGTGGGCACCATCTTTCTCAATCACTCTCTGCACAAAGCGGCCACTTGGCTGCACCCCAGGGTGATAGATGCTTTGAAGGCTGTCCGTTGGCAATACCTTTTCAAGACGCTGGATGGATTCAACCGAAAGGCTTTTCAGACGGATGAGGCCGTGCAGTTGTTCAATCGTTTTGCTACCTATAACGGAAGCAATCCCTACAGTGCACCCGGCATGTTGAGTTTGATACCCCATCTTGAACAAAACCAAGGGACCTTCTATCCCAAAGGAGGCATGATCAGCATCCCTAAGGCAATGATGGCGCTGGCAGAAAAAAAGGGTGTCAGGTTTGTGCTCAACAGCAAAGTTGAGAAAATTGTCAAAGAAGGAAATAAGGTAGTGGGCATTGAAGCCAATGGAAGATTTCTGCCCGCACAGGTGGTGGTGAGCAATGTGGATGCTTATTACACGTATCTCCAACTGCTGTCAGACGAAAAGGCTGCCAAGCAGATTTTGAAAAATGAACGAAGCAGCAGTGCATTGATCTTTTATTGGGGAATGAAAAAGGAGTTTCCGGAATTGCATCTGCACAATATCTTTTTTAGCAAGAATTATCAGGAAGAGTTTGATCATCTTTTCCGGTATAAAAAGTTCTATGCAGATCCTACTGTTTATGTCAACATCACTTCCAAGATGGAAGGTGGACAGGCACCGGAAGGAGGGGAGAACTGGTTTGTGATGGTGAATGCTCCTGCCATGTCAGGGGCAGATTGGAACAAAGAAGTAGCATCATTGAAGGAGCAGGTGCTGAAAAAACTTTCCCGAATGTTGGGTAAAGATGTTGCGGCTGCCATTGAAGTGGAAGAAGTACTTACTCCTGCCGGTATCCAATCCAGAACCGACTCCTATCTGGGTTCTCTCTATGGTACCAGTTCTAATTCCAAGTGGGCGGCTTTTCTAAGACACCCCAACTGGAAAGACACGCTCAAGGGATTGTATTTTACCGGAGGCAGTGTTCATCCGGGGGGAGGCATCCCCCTGTGTTTAAAAAGTGCAGCAATTGTAAGTGAGCTGATCCCCCCAATTAAGAGTTAAAAGCGCCATGATCATCCGAAATCATTTTAATATTTCCCTTTTCATTGCCTTGCTTGTGCATGTAGCGGGTGTTATTGGCATTGCATTTTTCAATCGATCGTTTTTTGTGGCAATGACTCCTGTCAACTTGCTGTTGATGTTTATTCTATTGGGCTGGAATGAAATATCCATTGGCAAACAATGGTTGATGTTTTTAACAGTCGCCTTTTTTACTGGATTTGTTACGGAGATCATTGGCGTAAACACAAGTTGGTTATTTGGACATTACGCTTATGGAAGTCTACTGGGTCCGAAATTATTGGGTGTCCCTTTTTTGATCGGCATCAATTGGTTTTGTATTGTTTACTGTTCTTTGCAGTTGGTTTTGAATTGGATTCCTGCTTTGAAGACACAATGGATGGGGGCATCGCTTTTCGCTGCTTTTTTTGCCACCCTTTTTGATTGGATGATGGAACCAGTTGCCATGGTTTTGGGTTATTGGCAATGGGAGAATGGGGTGATTCCTTTGTATAATTATGTTTGTTGGTTTTTCATCTCCCTTCTCCTGTCCATGATTTATTTTCGGATCAGTTTATTTCAAAAAAATGCCTTTGCCATTCCATTGTTGGTGATCCAGTTTCTGTTTTTTCTTGTGCTGCGCATCCTCATTGGATGATCATTTTCTGCTGAAGGGTATTTTTTGGGGGAACTTGTAATTGAAAGCTGTTGCAATTGAACATGCTTTGATAATTTGTCCCCAGTTTATGAACCCTTCACTACAACCCTCAAAACTGTCACCTTCTGTTTTGCGTGCCTTGTCTCCATTTTCCGGAGAGTTCATTGCTATCTGGGATGAAAAGGGGCAAAAGTTGATTCATTTCAATGAGGCATACAAGCATATTTTTGGTTTTCAGGATGAGGCTTCATTTCAAGCAAGAGCCGCTTTTTTCTCATTCAGAAAAAATCCGCTTGATGAGGAGTTGGTTACTTTGATCATGGATACTATCCATAAAAATGGTCATTGGTCAGAGGAGGTTTTGTTCAGGCGTCAGCACAATGATTTTTTTTTGGGGAGACTCGATGTCTCCAAATTTGAAGAAGGCGGCAATGTATACCTGCTGCAACGGGTCATCAACATTGATACACAAAGAATATTTTCTGAGAATCTGTTCAGGGAGATCAAAAAATTTGAAGCCCTTTTTCAATATGCCACGCTACCGATCTTATTGGTTGATAAATCCGGTACCATTATTTTGGCCAATCAACAGGCCATGGACCTGTTTGATTATGGATCATCCGTTATCACAACGCTAAAAGTGGAAGATCTTATTCCTCCCAGGTATAGAGACAAACACATTTCACACCGAAACGGATATGACAAAAGACCTGAAAACCGTCCGATGGGTAGGGGAATGCAATTGATGGCGATTAAAAAAGATGGAACTGAGTTTCCTGTTGAAGTGAGTTTGGGTCATTATACAATTGAACATGAGCCCTATGTTATTGCCTTCATCATTGATATCAGCAAGCGTGTAGAGACGGAGAATACGCTCAGGTCACAGAAGGAAGAGGTAGAAAAAGCCAACCGGGAGATCGAAGAGTTGAATGCAGAACTGGAGCACAAGGTTGAAGTACGTACACATGAACTGACGGAGGCGTTGAGCAGAGAAAGAGAGCTGAGCGATCTGAAATCACGGTTCGTATCCATGGCCTCTCATGAATTCCGAACACCGTTGAGTACAATCCTTTCATCCATATCCCTTATTGGGAAGTATACGGGATCGGATGAGCAAGACAAACGCGACAAGCATATTTTACGAATTCGTTCTGCCGTCAGCAACCTCACCGATATCCTCAATGAATTTCTTTCCCTTGGCAAGATCGAAGAAGGAAAGATCCAAGTTCATCTTTCTGAATTCAACCTGAAAGAACAAATGAATTTGATCATCAGTGAGATCCAGCCCATCTTGAAGACGGAACAGACGATCCAGTATGAGCACAATGGACATGATCATGCCAACCTTGATGTTTCGCTGGTACGCAATATCATGATCAACCTGATCTCCAATGCAATCAAATTCTCACCCGAAAAAGCCACCATATGGGTATTGAGTGAAAATAAAGACAACAAGATCACCATCTCTGTAAAGGATGAGGGATTGGGTATAGCAGAGGATGACAAGAAGCATCTTTTTGAAAGATTCTTCCGGGGAAAAAACGTGGTGAACATACAGGGAACCGGTTTGGGGCTTCATATCGTTTCCCGGTACATTGATTTCATGGGAGGAAGTATCGAAGTCCAAAGCGAATTGGAAAAAGGAACGGCATTCACCCTAAATTTTAACATATGAAAACTATTTTGCTGATCGAAGACAATCCCGAGATCCGGGAGAATACCGCTGAAATCCTGGAATTGGCCAATTTTCGTGTAGCAGTTGCGGAAAATGGAAAAGAAGGAATTGAAAAAGCACATGCTGTAAAGCCGGATGTCATCATTTGTGACATCATGATGCCTGTGCTGGATGGTTATGGTGTATTGCATATGCTGAACAAGAGTGAAGAGCTCAGGGATACTCCGTTCATTTTTCTAACAGCTAAAACAGAGCGCAACGATTTCAGAAAAGGAATGGAAATGGGCGCAGATGATTATATCACAAAACCCTTTACAGAAATAGAATTGCTCAATGCCATTGAACAACGTATCCTGAAAGCCGAAATCCTCAAAAAGAAATATGAAGGTACTCAAAATGGCATGCGTCAGTTGTTGGAGGATATTGGAAAAAAGGATGCCTGGGAAGAGTTGGCGTCCGGCAGGAATATCAACAATTACCGCAAGCGTCATGTGATTTACAACGAGGGCAATCATCCCAACCGGCTTTTTTATGTTAAAAGCGGAAAGGTTAAGTTGTACAAGACCAATGATGATGGCAAGGATCTCACCATTGCCCTCTTTGGCGAAGGGGAGTATTTCGGCTACATGTCTTTGTTGGAAAATACCACCTATCAGGAAACCGCAGAGGCATTGGAGGATTCAGAGATTGCCATGATCCCCAGGGAAGAGTTTGATGAACTGATCCGGGAGAATCCGATCGTCATGAAAAAATTCATTCAGATCCTTGCCAGCAATGTAGTCGAGAAAGAAAATCAGTTGTTAGGTTTGGCCTACAATTCCCTCCGAAAGCGGGTTGCTGATGCATTGGTTTTGTTGCGGGATAAATTCAACAGAGGAGAGAAGCCGTTTTCCATTCATATATCCCGTGAAGACCTTGCGAATATTGCCGGTACAGCAACAGAATCTCTTATCAGGACACTCAGTGATTTCAAGGCAGAACGATTGATCGATATCAAGGATGGAAATATCGTCTTGCTCAATGAAAAAAAGCTTGAAAATCTGTTTAATTAGTCAGGGAAGAAAGATAAGTGTTGAAGTCATCTGATAGCACCAGATGTTCCTGTCTTATTTTGCCCATTTGCTCCTTGATGTGATGGTGATTTTTCTGAAGTTCAGCAGATTGGGGTGATGAAAGATCCCATTTGTTTTCCTTACATTTTTCTGATTGTCTTCTCAGTTCATGGATCATGTGATCATAGACATCATCCTTGATGATGAATTGATTTTGAAAATGCTCGGCCAATGCGATTTGCTCACGGCCATGTACATGGTCCATCATCTCTGAGAGGTGATTTTTCATGTGAATATTTTCTTGTTTCAGGTACTCAATGAGCCTGAGCCAGGCCGAATTTTCGAACCAGCATTGTTGGATATTGCTACTTACCCATTTGTTCTTTACCATCATAAGCCTAACATTTTTAAAAAGCCATCCCGCCTGCACCTGCAGGTCGGGATGGTGCGTGTCAAATCAGTGTACACTGATCTTTTGGTGCACTGTTTTTCTTGCTTCTTCTTTTTTGGGAAGATGAAGCTTTAGTTCACCGTTGACATAATTTGCATCGATTTTATCAGCCATCGTGTCTTCCGGGAGGTTAAAGGATCGAGAGAAAGATCGGTAGCTATACTCCCTTCTGGTATATTCCTCCTCTTTTTCTTCCTTCTTTTCGTCTTTTTCTGCGCTGATGGTGATCAATGAACCATTTACATCAATTTTAAAATCACTTTTTTCCAGTCCTGGTGCCGCCATACAGATGTCATAGCCCTTCTCCGTTTCTTTTACATTCACTGCGGGAGTATGCACTGAGAATGGCCATTTTTCATCAAGCCACTCGTTCCAGGGCTTCATGATATCTTCAAATACTGAGGGCCTCAACAAAGACGACCGTAACAAGGATCTACCGTTTCCTGACATAATCATAATTTTTTTTGTGATGAATATTTTTGCCACCACAAATCTATTTTCTCCCAACCCCCATTCCCATAATGCCCATCAATGTAAAAAATGATTGATGTCACTTTTTGCAAGTCAATGATTTTTGCTTTCTCTTTATTGGGTGCGGGGTTGGGATAACAGAAAGATTTTGCTTCCCCAACGATCAGGTCGCGACAAGGCTCACCCCAGTGAAAACAGGCGGGAATGGAAGATAGTAGGTTGCCCTTTAAAAGGTCAGATTGCGGTTGCAAGGTAGTTCAGGTAGTTGCATTTGAGGTCAAGAAATCTCCTTTCCACATTGCGGATGCGCTCCCGCAGAGCGTTCTGGCTCAGCAGGGTGTGAACAGGATAGGCATTGCCCCGGCTCTCACTCACCAGGAAAAACTGTTGTTCTGCCAGTTGCTTTTTGATATCTGCCATGGAGGATTCCTGTTCGTGCATTTGGTTCTTGAGATGGTTGACTCCTGAAACAATCTCATCATCAAGGTTGGGTTTGCTGTCGAAAATGGCTGACAACATTCTTTCCAGATCAGGAATTTCCCTGCTTTGGCGGGTGATCATGTCGTCCCATGCATCATTCTCTTTCATGAAGAGCTCAAGAATTTTCCCATCCATACGGTTTGATTTAAAGGTTCCTCGGCAAAGGTGCGATCTGAAAAAATCAAGGAAGATGAGCATGGGAAGATGAAAACATGATTTTCGTCATGTTTTACCATTTCTCGCCGAGGTACCACTTTGGCTTCTTCGCTATCGGGGTGAGGCCGAACTTTTCAATGCATTTTTTGATGAGGTCGATGCCTTCATCGATGGAGTCGGTCACCAGAAAAAGTTCCAGGTCTTCTTCTGAAATGGTTTTCAGTTGCCGCATCTTTTCAATATAGTCGAGTAACTCCTTGTGGTACTCACTGTTGAAGATGATCACAGGGAAGTCCTTGATCTTGCGGGTCTGGATAAGGGTCATGGCTTCGAACAGCTCATCCATTGTTCCGAACCCGCCGGGCATGATCACGAATGCGTAGGAATATTTGATGAGGAGGGTCTTGCGGACAAAAAAGTAACGGATGTTCACCCATTTGTCGAGGTAGGGATTGGGCTTCTGCTCAAAGGGCAGCACAATGTTGCAGCCGACAGAACGGCCGCCGACATCCTTAGCACCGCGGTTGGCGGCTTCCATGATGCCCGGACCGCCACCGGTGAGGATGGCAAAGCCCAGCTGGGCTGCTTTTGCTGCAAATTGTTGTGCCTGCTTGTAATAGGGATGGTCCTCCGTAAAACGGGCTGAGCCGAATATGGTCACACAGGGGCCAGAGAAATGCAAGGCCCTGAAGCCTTTGATGAATTCAATACAGACGTTGATGACAAATTTGAAATCCGCCCATCGGGAGCGGGGACCTTCCAGGAATCTTATTTCGCGTTGGGACATGGGTAAATTTAATAAAAAATGCCCCGCACAAGAAGGGGTATATAAAATTTCAAATACTAATATATTTAGTATAATATTGCTAAATAAATTAGTTATATATGGATGGCGAAATCTTCTATGGAGCAGCCTATGCGGGCTCCAAAACCTACACCCAGCAAGAGGTCAAAACCGCCAATGCCACTGGCTTTGGTGCAGCATCCGATGATCATGCCGAAAGGGGCATCGACCTCAACGAGCAACTGATCCGCAACAAGCCGGCCACCTTCTTCATGAAGGTCCGCGGCGAAGCCATGATCGGAGCAGGCATCTTTGACGGCGATACGGTCATTGTTGACCGCAGCATCAAGCCCGTCAGCGGCCGCATCGTCATTGCCGTACTCAATGGCGATATGTTGATACGGCGATTGGAAAGTCGGTTCAATAAAATGCGACTGATACCAGAGACAGATCGACTGGCACCCATCGAAGTGGATCCTTTTGCTGAGTTTTCGATATGGGGAGTAGTAACCTATGTGATCCATCCGGTTTGACCATGTTTGCCATTGTCGACTGCAATAGTTTCTACTGTTCCTGCGAACGCCTGTTCAAGCCACATTTGAACAGCCGCCCCGTGGTGGTACTCAGCAACAACGACGGCTGTATCATCTCGCGTACGGATGAGGCCAAGCGACTGGGCATCGACATGGGTACACCGCTTTTCGAGAGCAGGCAACTGCTGCAGCAGCATGATGTAGCCGTGTTCTCATCCAACTATCACCTGTATGGCGACATGAGCATGCGGGTGATGGATACGCTTCGGGTCATGACGGATCATGCCATCCATCGCTGTGTGGAGGTCTATTCAGTGGATGAGGCCTTTGTGGATCTTTCTCATCTCCCTGTGGATGCACTGCAGGCATTTGCGGAGACCCTTCGCGATACGGTTGTGCAATGGACGGGCATACCGGTATCCATCGGTATTGCGCCGACAAAAGTATTGAGCAAAGTGGCCAACCGCCTTGCTAAAAAGAACAAGCAGGCTACCCGCTGTGTGATGGTACTCAACAAGGAAGACCTCTTGCAGGAAGCCCTGGAGCGCACGGATGTTGCGGATCTCTGGGGTATTGGCAGGAAGTATGCGCGCAAACTGAAAGAACTCTATGGGGTGCGCATGATCAAGGAATTGAATGGGGAGCCTTGCATACAGCTGAAAGATCCGTTGGAGAAAAAGAAAGTCATCGCTACCACCCGCATGTTCGGCAAGCCCGTTTTTGACCTGCAACCCCTGAAGGAAGCCATCGCCACCTTTACCTCCCGTGCTGCTGAGAAGTTACGCCGACAATATTCTGCGGCTTCTTCGATTGATGTTTTTGTGGTGACCAATGGAGCAGTGGGGAAGCCCTATGTTTATGATCCGCAGAGCCATCACCGCTATTTCACGTTGTTGCGGCCTACATCAGACACGGCTGAATTGATTCACGCGGCTATTCCGCTCATCAGTTCGTTGTATCGTCCCGGTACCCGCTATGTGAAGGCCGGTGTCATGCTGGGAGGTATTGTGCCGGATGATGCCCTGCAGGGAGACCTGTTTGCGCCGGTCGACAAACAACGGAATCGCGCCCTGATGCAGGCGCTTGACAACATCAACTTCAGCATGCGCGATGACATGGTCAAGTTTGTGGCATCGGGGCTTACCCGCAATTGGAAAATGCGACAGGAAATGCGGAGTGGAAGGTTCACTACGCGATGGGAGGAATTGTATGAACTTAAGGAGAAAGGGTTTTGAATCAGGACTTCGGTTTTCCGGAGAAAAGGGATCTCCACCAGCTTGCATGAGTCTCCTTCTTGCCGTCCTCTTTTTTGATCTTGGCAATGCGGTAGCGCGTTTGGAAAGCCTGTGAATCTTCTGGTCCGAGTTCTATCAATCCGATCTTGTTGTTGAAGGCATCCGGCGCGGAGCTCAGGTTTTCGATGGCGATGCTCTTGCGGTGAGGAGGTGTGTATACCTGCAGATACGGATAGGCGCGGTCTGGATAGATGTAGAGTTCCAATCCCACTGCAGGATCTGACAAGGTACAATGCGGCATGGGTTCATCCATGTCGAGCACAAAGGAATTGTCGAGGAACACGTCTTTCAGCGGAGCACCTTTGAACCATTGTTTGTTGTGGATCACCTTGCCGGTGGGCAGGAGTGCGTCGTTGAACTCCAGCATTTTTGTGGCATTGATCTGCAGGTTGGCAGTATCGATGGTTTCTCCGATATGGAAATAGGGATGCCATCCGTCTGACATGGGAATGGTTTGTCCGCTTCGGTTGTGAACAGTGGTGATGATGGTGAGCCTGGACCCCCCTTCCAAGCGGTAACGCACATTCATGTCAAACGCAAAGGGGAAGCCGGGGTGTGTGCCTTTGTATCGGTAGAGGAATTTGCACTCGCACATGAAGGCGGATGCTTCCGCGATCATCACTTCGTGCGGAACATCATAGAGGAGTCCATGTATGGCATGACCATTCAGGATGAAACGATCAGCCGTATAGGTTTTGTCTTTCCACTGATAAGTGGAGTTGTTGAGTCGGCATACAAAAGGAGAAAGCTTGGCGCCTTTGAAACCATTGGTGGCATTGGCTTTCCAGTCATCTGCATCCTTGAAGCCGTCGATCAGGTTGAGGATCTTTCCTTCGTGCGGCAGTTCCAGTTTGTTGAGGATGGCACCGGCGGAGGGGATGATGGTGGCCTTGCAACCGGTTGCTTCATCCCGGAGGATGATCTCTTCCCAACCGTTCTGTTGAAGACGGTCGCAGAAGAAAGTGTGTGCCGACTGTTTTTCCTGTTCTTCCATTACCAGCCGAGTATATAGGCAAAGATCAAAGGAGCCACAATGGTGGCATCGCTTTCCACGATGTATTTGGGTGTGTGGATGTCCAGTTTGCCCCAGGTGATTTTTTCGTTGGGAACCGCACCGGAATAGGATCCGTAGGAAGTGGTAGAGTCGCTGATCTGACAGAAATAACTCCAGAAGGGAACATCATGCCACTCAAGATCTTGGTACATCATGGGAACCACACAGATGGGGAAATCGCCTGCAATTCCGCCTCCGATCTGGAAAAAGCCTACGCCTTTTCCTCCGCTGTTCTGGCGGTACCAGTCGGAGAGCCATACCATGTATTCGATGCCACTCTTCATGGTAGTGGCTTTCATTTCACCTTTGATGATATAGGAGGCAAAGATGTTGCCCATGGTGCTGTCTTCCCAACCGCCTACCACGATCGGGAGGTTGCGTTCCATGGCTGCGATCATCCAGCTGTCTTTGGTATCGATCTCATAATCGGCCTTCATGACCTCGCTCTTGAGGAGCTGGTACATGAATTCATGGGGGAAATAGCGTTCGCCTTTGGCATCGGCATCTTTCCAAAGTTTCACGATATGGTGCTGGATGCGACGGAACGCTTCTTCTTCAGGGATGCAGGTATCGGTCACGCGGTTGAGACCCTGTTCCAGCAATTCCCATTCCTGTTGAGGGGTGAGATCGCGGTAGTTGGGTACGCGCTTGTAGTGTGAATGGGCTACAAGGTTCATGATATCTTCTTCCAGGTTGGCACCAGTGCAGGAGATGATGTCCACTTTGCCCTGGCGGATCATTTCGGCGAGGGAAACGCCCAGCTCTGCCGTACTCATGGCACCGGCGAGGGTAACCATCATCTTGCCCCCTTCCAGCAGGTGTTGTTCGTATCCTTTGGCAGCATCCACTAGGGCAGCTGCATTGAAATGGCGGTAGTGGTGTTGGATGAATTGCGATACCGGGCCTTTTGACATAAAATGTATTTAGGCCGCAAAAATATGGCAATTCCGGTAATGTCCGGGTATGGATGAATCAGCTATCGGTGGGCGATGAAGACGGGCATCCTGTGTTCTTCAATGATATTGTTCAAAAAGCTTTTGTGAAACAGCGTAGACAGTTCACTTCTTCCAAAGGCACCGGAAACCATGATATGATCTGTTTGTTCTGATGCCCAGGTAGCGAAATTTTTTTCATTGGCCGTTGTTAGGGCTTCGATGGTCAGGTTGGAAAAATGTTTCGCTGCCAGTTCCTGGATCAGTTCCTGGTGGGGGATGGGCTCTTCTTCTTCCTCGAGGGTGATCAGGCGGGTTTCCCATTGGTAGAATTGGGGGAATAGGTAGGTGAATTGTTTGATGGCAAACACGGAATCCGGTTTTCCGTCATATGCCAGCATCAGCTTGCTGGGCATTTCATAGTTTTCCGGTACCAGTAGGATGGGGCATTCTGTTTGTCTCAACACCCGTTTCAGGTAGTCATTGGGTTGATCTGCTCCTATATTATTATAGAAAAGTTCGGAACTCAGGATCATCATATCGGCAAAGCGGGTTTCCCTTTGCAGTTCCTGCAGGGCAAAAAGATCGGTGTCGCGGTGTACGCGGAATTCCATGCCGGCATGAAGACAGCGGTTTTCGAACGTGGCAATGTTCTTGAGAATGGCGGTTTCATCGGTTTGTGGGGGAGAAACAGTCATGGGGGCACCTGCGCTGATGCCACTGTATCCGATGATGTCTCGGTAGTCGACCGACTGAAGAAATACACCTGTTGCCAGGATGGGTTCATGTTCGTTGAGGAAGGCAGCCATGCGAAACGAACCTTCAGAAAAATGATTTCCATCGAATGCCAGCAGGATTTTTTTCATGATCTAGTTTTCATGCAAGTAAAATTTTCTCTTACCCGAAAACACTGATCACGATCACCGATTTGCCCCATTTTGATCAAATCGATTTCATGTAGGGTTGAACTTAGCAGTCATTTTAGGTGTTAAATACCCATCAAAGTTTATCTTTATGGTCATGACAGTGATATTGTATGTATTGGTTGTAGTGGGTGTATTTTTACTCATGGAGGCCATCACCTGGTGTACCCACCGTTGGGTGATGCATGGATTTCTTTGGTACCTGCACAAGGATCATCATCAGGTTGAGCCGGGTTTCTTTGAAAAGAACGACGCTTTCTTTGTGATTTTCGCCATCCCCAGCATGCTTTGCATCATGTATGGGATGCAGACACCGGGCATGTGGTGGTTGCATGCCATCGGTTTTGGGATCATGGCCTATGGTTTCGCTTATTTTCTGGTGCATGATGTGATCATCCACCAGCGCTTCAAATGGTTCAGCAGGAGCAACAATACCTATATCAGGGCCATTCGCTGGGCCCACAAGATGCACCACAAGCATTTGGGAAAGCATGATGGTGAAAGTTTCGGCATGTTGTATGTCCACAAAAAATATTGGGAAAAGGTCAGGCGTGACAGGGAATTGATGAAAGGGAAGAAGGTAGCATATGCCCCTGAATAAGGTGTATGACTATATCATCGCTGGAGGCGGCTGTGCCGGGTTGAGCCTGGTCATGCGCATGTTGAAAGAGCCCCAGCTTTCCACCAAGAAGATACTCATCATAGACAAAGACAGCAAGCAGCTGAACGACCGCACCTGGTGTTACTGGGAAAAGGGAGAAGGCTTTTTTGATGAAATTGTTTACCGGAAATGGGAAAAAGCCTGGTTTCATGGAGAAGGATATTCATCCCTCAAAGGGCTTGATCCTTACGCCTACAAGATGATCCGCGGGATCGATTTCTACCGCCATTGTCATGCGCAGATCAGTGCTCATCCCAATGTAGAGATTTGCTTGGGAGAACTGAAGTCGATTCACAATACTTCACAAGGTGTTGAGGCAATTGTTGGGGATGATACCTATCAGGCTCAATATGCCTTTAGCAGCATCTTGCTGACACAGCCTGTCTTGGGCAAAGATCAATACGATCTGTTGCAGCATTTCAAAGGTTGGGTCATTGAAACCCCTGAACCTGTTTTTCATTCGAATGAGGCAACGCTCATGGATTTTCGGGTCACGCAGGAAGAGGGAACCACATTTGTCTATGTCATGCCCCTTTCTCCCCAAAGAGCATTGGTCGAATACACGCTTTTCACACATACATTGTTGTCGGATGATCAATACGATGAAGGTTTGCGCTGGTATATCCAGCAATTTCTGCAAACCGATGATTATACCATAGTGGAGAAGGAGTTTGGCGTGATTCCCATGACAGATCTTTCATTTCCTGAACGGGAAGGGAACATCATTTATATGGGAACGGCAGGGGGGCAAACAAAGCCTTCCAGTGGATATACCTTTCGGTTTATTCAGAAAAAAGCGGATAGCATTGTGGGTCGATTGCTGTTGGGGTTGCATCCTGCTGCGCCCATCAAAGCAATTGAAAAACGTTTCAAGTGGTTTGACAAGGTTTTGTTGCACATGCTGGCCAGGAAGAAAATGACAGGGAAGAAAATTTTCAGCCTCCTGTTCAGTCGAAACAGGATTTCTACCATCTTTGCATTCCTCGACAATGAGACTTCCCTCTTGCAGGAACTAAGGTTGTTGAATACATTGCCTCAGATTCCATTCATGCGAGCAGGTTGGTTTGAGCTATTCAAAAAATGAGCATGTCCTTATTCACCTTGATCCTTTTTGGAGTTTCCATTTTTAGCGCCAATTAATCTTTAAACTTGCCATATGCTAACGCCAATTGACTTCGGTCAGTTGGCGTTTTTATTTGTGTTACATTTAAGGATGATTAGATGCTTAAGACCCATCATGAATAAAACATCTCTTTCTTCTTTCCTTATTTGTAGTTGTATCCTGCTGCTTGCACTACCGGCATCGACACTTGCTCAAGCCAAGCTCTGGCTAACCAAAGCGGATCAATCTGCTTTGCTGATGGAAAAGACATTGAAAATTTCCAAGGACCAACCACAAAATAACTTCCCCGTCGTTGTGGTTGACGCAAAAAAAACCTTACAAACAATAGATGGATTTGGGTTTACGCTAACAGGTGGAAGCGCAGCGCTGATCCATCAATTGCCCTTGCAGGAAAGATCTGCTCTGTTGAAAGAATTGTTCGGGAATTCATCCTCCAGTATTGGCATCAGTTGTATCCGCATCAGTTTGGGTGCTTCTGATCTGAGCAGCAGGGTATTCAGTTATGATGATCTTCCTGCCAATACTACTGATTTGGAACTTGCCCGATTTTCATTGTCTGACGACACGCTCCATCTCATCCCCCTCTTGAAAGAGATCCTTCAGGTTCAGCCTGATTTGTTTATCATGGCCAGTCCCTGGTCTGCACCAGCGTGGATGAAAACAAATAAAAACAGCAAAGGCGGAAAGCTCGACCGCCAATATTATGATGTATATGCGAGGTACATGTTGCGGTATATCCAGGAAATGAGAAAGCAAGGAATTGAAATTGATGCCCTCACCTTACAAAATGAACCGCATCAT
>RFVQ01000230.1 GCA_009922495.1 Chitinophagia bacterium | reverse complement strand
TTTAATTCTGCCGCAATTTCCGGCATCAATTGTCCGAGTCCTCTTGCGTTACCGTTTTTCGCATTCGGATTCAAAGAACTTTCTGACATTGCAATTGCCTTAAGCAGCTCAGGAGCAATGTTATTGGCCCGGCCTGCGTTGATAAATGCACTATTGTTTCTATCCATCACTTCTTGGGATAGATTTTGGCCTGACATATACGCTGCATCCACGCTCCTGAATGCTTGTTCATTTCGGACACCGTTCCCCTCCATGTCGGCACTGACGCGCAGCATGGAAGTCCACGGTGTGTTAGACCCGCGTACTGATTGCCCTAATGGCACTCCTTGCGACCAGCCTTTTGTCGGTGCACTATTTCCTGTAGGCACACTTGTGCTTGATGGGGCACTGACACGCACCGATGGCGCAATATTCTGCGCGTTCAGCAAATCCTTGGCACTTGTTGATTGCTGAATATCCTGTTGCCTCCATACGTCTCTGATCTTCCAAAAACCTTTCATTCCCAACCGAGACAAATCCAGCTGAAATTTTTTTGCCAATTCATTACCCCACCTGAAATAAGATGCCGGTGTCTTGCCATAATCCGCAGTATGAAATAGTCCCATTGCATATGATCCATCCGACATTTCCTTTAACCACACCTGAATGCCATTTTCCTCCATTACTTTTCTACCTCCCTTTCCAAGCGGGTCCTGATTGATGGCGATGACTTCTGCATTGGTCAGTAGATTCATTGTAAATGAGTCTAGTGATTCAATGGGACATCCAATGAGCATGGGTGCAGCGAGTAATGCATAAAGACTGACATGGCTGTATTGTTCATCAGGCGTGAGGCGGGTGGGATGTATACCGGCTCCAGTGCTAACATTACCCACAATCATCATATCAGGATCGGGCCAGTGACCAGGGCCTGTATAAGGATGCCATTTGTCAAGAGAAAAAGTTGTCATGTAGAGACTATTCCAGCTGTCGCGGATATCCGGACCTGTTCTGAACATCTGTGTAGTTCGAACCCAGTCATTAGCTTTTTCAAAAGGGGCAGAGTTGGAAATACTCAATAGAATATCCCTGCCGGATTTTTTCAACGCATTGGACATTCTCTCCGTAGAGCTGACATCTATGCGCCAATCATATTTTAAAAAATCAAAACCCCATCTTGCCATTTGTCTTGCATCCTGTTCTTCAAAACGATAAGGCCCAATCCTCATATATGGCTGGCGATCCTTTCGTATTAATTCATGTGTTTCTCCCCCAATCGGGTAATCTGAAGAACCACCGGGAAATCCTGCATAGGTTGATATATAAGGTGTCGAATACAATCCTGCCTTCAATCCTAATTGATGAATGGTATCCACCATTGATTGAAAATCTCCAAACTTTTCATTCGGTTGCAAGGAATTGTCTTTTGCCGATCGAATTCCCTGCCAGGTATCATCAACGTTGATGTATGTCCATCCATATTGAGACAAACCGGAATGTACCATGGCCCTTGCAGAAGCCAGTACTTTTTCTCTGTCAAGCTTATGCGCCCAACTATTCCATCCATTCCATCCTATCGGTGGCGTGAGAGCGATCGTATCACCAATACTAATCATCAATTCCTGCTCTGCAGAACCAATTTTGTTTTTAGCACGAAGCAATACACGATGATTTCCTTTTTGAGCAACACTTCCAGTGATGATTCCGGTCTTGCTATCCAATTTTAGTCCTGTAGGGAGTCCTATAGCATTAAACTGCATTGGTCTTTCACCGGATGCAGCGATTGTGAAAAGAAAGGGGCGGCCCGGACTTGCTCCAAATCTCCTTGGAGCATTGATGGAAGGTTTTGGTGATGACTTCGGTGTTTGTATATATGCAGGCTGATCATTGGGAACCTGTTCCGGTTTGTATCCCTTTTGCATGACCAGGAATGCATTGGCAAAGTTTCCATATGTCCTTTTGTTGGCGATACCACCTACAGAATCGGTCACCAACAATCCTAACCGCTTTATACCCCTTAGATCGATGTCAATGTGCTCTGCAGGATCACCAATGTTCATATAAGCGCTCTTGTATAACAACCTGCCATCTCCCAATACATGAAATTGAATGGGGAGATTTTTATTTCCCATATCATCTGCACCCACGAGAGCATGAAATTTCAAGGCCTTTCCTTTTACCTCAAAAGGCAATACACTGACTGATTGTAATCCGATCCCATTTTGATATGATCGTCCTGCAATCCGCATTGAATCACCTTGGTAGTTCATACGCGACTTTACAGGGCGGATACCTTCAGAGAAATTTGCTAAGCTCAAATCGTGTAACATGATGGTATCAGACGGAATATGTGCTGTAAGTTTTAAGAATTGAACTCCATGGTGCGGAATAATCAAATCCAAAACCGATTTATTCAGAGCAAAATCTTTTTGTCGCCACAGATCCCTGAAGTTCCAATTACCTTTCAGGCCGATGGACGAAGGATCAAAACTGAATACAACAGGCTTTTCATCTCCCCATCTAAAATAGGATTGTACATCTTTTCCATAATTGGCTGTATTGAAGAGACCAACTGCATAATCACCATCTTCTAGTTTTTTCAACCAAACCTGTACGCCATTTTTTTCCTGAACCAGTTGGGCGGATTGACCTGCCGGATCCTGATCAATCGCAATAACTTCATCATTGGTCAGCAAGTTCAATGTAAAAGGATCCAACTGATCAATGGGGCAACCAATTAGCATGGGAGCACTCAGCAAAGCAAAAAGACTGACATGACTGTATTGTTCATCCGGAGTCAGTCGGGTAGGATGCATGTCAGATCCAGTGGTCACATTTCCTAAGATCATCATATCCGGATCATTCCAATGACCAGGACCGGAATAGGGAGTCCATTTGTTGAGTGTAAAAGTTGTTGTATACAAACCATGCCAGCTGTCTCGTATATCCGGACCTGTTCGCCACATATTGGTGATTCGCTTCCAGTCAGTGACTTGTGAAAATGGTGCAGAGTTGGAAATACTGTAGACAATATCCCTTCCCGATTGCTTCAATGCTTCTGCCATTCTTAGGGCAGATGGCAATGCAACAATGGAATCCGGAAATTTTCCGTCAGGGAATAGAGAAGAACCGCCTGGAAAGCCGGCATAACTAACAATCATGGGGGTTGAATATACTCCCAG
>RFVQ01000229.1 GCA_009922495.1 Chitinophagia bacterium | reverse complement strand
GTTATGGATGTGATCGAAAAAAACGCGGGCAACCGAGAAGAGTTGATCAATGCTTGTAGGCATGCTGTAGCCAATATCATTGACGAAGAAGTCGAAGAGCTGGTCAAACAGGTGGTGGCTGCCGGCAAGATTCCCATCGTGATCGGTGGTGGACACAACAATGCTTATCCACTCATCAAAGCAACGGCCAAGTCGTTGTTCAAGCAGCAGAAGACAAAACGCCCCATGATCAATTGTGTGAACCTTTCTGCATCAGCGGACTACCGCATCATGGAAGGAAGACACAGCGGCAATGCCTTCCGCTATGCCATGAACGAAGGATACCTGCATCGTTATGCGGTAATCGGTCTGCAGGAATACGTCAATCCACAAAGCATGATGGATGATCTTTACAGCAATGTCAATATCCATTACCATACCTATGAAGAAATCTTTGTGGAAGAGCGATTGAATTTCACCCAGTCGGTTGCGCAATCCTTCTCTTTTGTGGACGATGAACCCATTGCTGTGGAGCTCGATTTGGATGTGATCAGCGGAGTAGGTTCAGTGGGGCAAAACCCTTCCGGAATCTCCATGAATGAGGCGCGTCAGTTCCTGCGTTTCTCCTGCCATTATCCAACCGTCTCTAGTTTGCATATCTGTGAGGGAGCAACCGGGCAGCTTCATGGCGATGCCGGACAGTTGGCCAAATCGATCTCTTTTTTGGTCCTGGATTTTACCAAGCGGGATTAGGTTTTCGAAACAGTTTTTTACCAAAAAATATGTAATTTTCACTCTCACTGATCACCACGATTAAAAAGCAAAACAATGCCTGATTTTGAGATCAAGAAACAGACAAAAGAATACGATGTAGTGATTGTTGGTTCGGGTGCGGGTGGCGGTATGGCTGCCTACATGCTGGCCAACCAGGGATTGAAGGTTTGCCTGCTCGAAGCAGGTGCCGATTATGATCCTGCCAAAAACGTAACACAGCTCAAGAATCCATGGGAGTCTCCCAGGCGTGGTGCCAGCACCAAGTTCAGGCCCTTTGGTGATTTTGATGCCAGCTATTGGGGATGGGAAATTGAAGGAGAGCCTTATACCAAAGCATCCGGAACACAATGGGATTGGTGGCGTTCCCGCATGGTGGGTGGTCGTACCAATCACTGGGGTAGGATATCCCTCCGTTTCGGTCCCAAAGACTTCAAAAGAAAAAGCATTGATGGCCTCGGTGACGATTGGCCCATCGGATATGAAGACGTAAAACCTTATTACGACCGCATAGATAAACTCATCGGTGTATTCGGCACCAACGAAGGATTGGAGAACGATCCAGATGGCATCTTCCTCCCGCCACCCAAACCCAGGCTGCACGAGATCTTCATCAAGAACTCTGCTGCCAAGGCTGGTGTTCCTGTGATTCCTTCCAGGTTGTCCATCCTCACACAAAAGATCAACGATGATCGCGGACAATGTTTCTATTGTTCACAGTGCAACAGGGGTTGTACAGTTTATGGAGACTTCTCTTCTTCCTCTGTATTGGTGAAGCCTGCCGTGAAGACCGGCAACGTTGATTTGATCACGGGTGCCATGGCAAGGGAAGTGTTGACCAATGATGAAGGATTGGCAACAGGCATTTCCTATGTCAACAAGCGTGACCTGATGGAATACCAGGTCAAGGGAAGGGCTGTGATCCTCGCGGCCAGTGCCTGTGAGTCTGCGCGTTTGTTGCTGAATTCAAAATCACAACGTCATCCCAACGGATTGGCCAACAACTCCAATGTGGTGGGCAAATATTTGCATGACTCTACCGGTGCGGCCATGGGCGGTATCCTGCCACAACTCTTTGGCCGCAAGCGTTACAACGAAGACGGTGTTGGCGGTATGCACGTGTATTCACCCTGGTGGGGCGATAACAAGAAACTCGATTTTCCCCGCGGCTATCATATTGAATACTGGGGTGGCATGGGCCAGCCTGCCTATGGATTTGGTTGGGGAATTGAAGGGATGAACGGACAATATCCGGTGAATGGACAACAGAAGGAAGCGGGTGGATATGGTGCATCTTTGAAGCAGGACTACCGCTATTTCTATGGCGCCGGTGTGGGCATGGCAGGAAGGGGTGAGGCTATCCCATTGGAATCCAACTATTGCGAGATCGATCCGAATGTAGTAGACAAATATGGCATCCCCGTTTTGAAATTCAATGTGAAATGGTCGGATCATGAAGTGAAGCAGGCCAAGCACATGAAGGAAACTTTCAAAGAGATCATGCATTCGATGGGTGCTGTCATCACTTGGGGTGATGATGGTCCTGAGAACAGCTATGGCCTTGAATCTCCTGGTAAGATCATCCATGAGGCGGGTACGGTTCGCATGGGCAATGATGCCAAGCGTTCTGCGCTCAACAAACACAACCAGGCACATGACTGCAAGAACCTTTTTGTAGTGGATGGTGGTGCGTTTGTATCGCAGGCAGACAAGAACATTACCTGGACCATCCTGGCCTTGTCGATGAGAGCATCTGAGTATTTGATGGATCAAATGAAGAAACGCAATATCTAAATTCATTCAACCCTTTTAAATCTCGCAACCTCTCTGAATAATAGTATACCTTTTAAATAAAAGATAACCACACTAAATCAAATTCAAACTGTTTGAATAACGCTGAACCCCTCTAAACTTTTCATATGGATAGAAGAAATTCGCTCAAAGCCATCGCCCTCGGAACCATCGGTGGTGCTGTATTGCTCGACGCTTGCAAGAGTGGAGACAACAAAAAAGATGCAGCCACAAGATTGATCGCGGATGGGTTTACCTTGGATCGTCAGCCGGAGGAAGTGGAGCAGTATGAGAAAGTCGTAGGCAAAACATTTTTCACCGAGCATGAGATGGCCACCATCACCCTCCTCGCAGACATCATCATTCCAAAGGATGAGGTGAGTGGTTCTGCATCGGATGCCAAGGTACCTGAGTTCATCGAGTTCATTGTGAAAGATATGCCATCCCACCAAACCCCCATGAGAGGTGGATTGCGCTGGTTGGATTTGCATGCCTCCAAGCGTTTTGGAAAATCCTTCAAGGCCTGTGATGAGAAGCAGAGGATTTCCATTGTGGATGAGATCGCTTATCCCAAGAAAGCAAAGCCGGAAGTGGCACAGGGTGTGGCTTTCTTCAGTTTGATGAG
>RFVQ01000228.1 GCA_009922495.1 Chitinophagia bacterium | reverse complement strand
CAGTGAATGAAAAAGAACGATAGTATAAAGATCATTTGATGAATTGTGGTTGCAAGCTAATGCAGATTGAGGACATTGGCTCCCAAATTTTAGCCAATAAATTTTCTCATTGACGAAGTACTAATACTCGTATTGCATAAAGGCTTCCAAAGCAGCATATTGAGGCAAGCCAAGGCAATCAAACAGTCTCGCCGTTCCGGAATTGCGGTCCTCTGCTCTTTGCCAAAACTCACGACTGTCAGTGCCTTGGAAAACAACACCATCCTTCTGCGACTGGTGAATAAAAATACCATTGCGCTTCTGTAAAACCTGGTCAGGACTCATCGGGATCGCCATGTCCAGCTCCCAAACATTCCATTCTGCCCAGGCCCCACGATACAGCCAAAGCCTGCATTCCGCAACAGCAGGATCTCCTGCAGCTTTCAATCTTTTCAATGCTTCATACATCACATCAAAACAAACCTTGTGGGTACCATGCGGATCGGCAAAGTCTCCCGCAGCAAAGATCTGATGCGGACGAACCTTTTTGATCAGGTCGACATGGATTTGTATATCCTCCTCTGAAGGAGGATTCTTTTTAATCAGCCCAGTTTCATAAAAGGGCAGGTTCATGAAATGAATATTCTCATCCTTGACCCCAACATATCTGCAAGTAGCCCTGGCTTCGGTTCGCCTGATCATTCCCTTGATGCTTCGAATCTCCGGAGTATCCTTTTGATGGGGTAGTTTGGTTTTGATAAAGGAGGCAGCGTCTTTCCAGATCGTTCCGGCAAGACTTTTGTCTATCTCAAAATATCCATCAAACTCTACAGCAAAATCAATTTGACGCATAACAAATTCATCACTCACAGCAATATTGCCCGATGTCTGGTATCCAACATGCACGTCATGCCCCTGTTGCACCAGCCGCATGAATGTGCCCCCCATGGAAATGATGTCATCATCCGGGTGGGGGGAGAAGATGATAACGCGCTTTGAGGCAGGATGTCTTCTTTCAGGGTGACGGGGAACATCTTCCATTGGCTTGCCACCAGGCCAGCCGGTGATGGTATCACGCAAACCATTGAATACACGCAGGTTTGCCTCTGAAACACCCCCCAGATTTTCAACCAGCTCAGAAAGACCTTCGTTGTGATAATCTTCTCTGGTGAGCATGAGCAATGGCTTTTTCAGGCTCATGGCCATGCTACAAACCGCCTTTCTGATGAGTTTTTCGTTCCATTCAATTTGGCCTGTCAGCCAGGGCGCATCATATCTGGTTAGTTTGGATGCTGAGGCTTCATCCAGATGAAAAATAGTGTTGGAATGTTCCTGCAAAAAAGTAGCCGGAATATTATCCGTTATTTGTCCCTCTACAGCATCTTTTATAATGGATGCCTTGGATTCACCAAAGGCAAGCAGTACAATTTTGCGGGATTGAAGGATGTTGGAAATGCCCATTGTCAATGCCAATCTTGGCACTTCGGCAATGCTGCTGAATTCATAGGCATTCGCCAATCTGGTGCTGTTGTCCAATGCAATGATACGGGTACCTGAATTCCTGCTGGATCCGGGTTCATTGAATCCTATGTGTCCATTCAATCCTATTCCGAGTATCTGATAATCAATGCCACCGACTTTTGTTATCGCTGCTTCATAAGCGGCAGCATATTGCAATGCGGCTGACTTTTCAATAGTGCCATCAGGAATATGAATATTCTCTGGCAAAATGTCTACATGATCAAACAACTGCTTGTGCATGAAGGTATGATAGCTCTGGGGAGCATCGGGCTTCATGGGAAAATATTCGTCCAGGTTGAAGCTGATGACGTTCTTGAAACTTAGCCCCTCTTCTTTGTGCATCCTTACCAGTTCTGCATAGAGGGTTTTGGGGGTTGACCCGGTGGCCATGCCCAAAACACAGTTTTTGCCTTCGGCAGCCTTTTGCCTGATAAGGCTGGCTATTTCAAGGGCAATCGCTTTTGCCGCTGTTTTATTGTTCTCATGGATCTCAACCGGTATTTTCTCAAATGCATCAATCATATAAGCAAGTGTTGGTCAATAAAATTACTCCAATTTTTTCAATTGGGGTCTAATCGCTTCTTGTGCTTTACTGCAAGCGGATCTCAAAAATTTCAGGCCATAATTTTCCTGTTACATAGATCGATTTCTTTTCGGAATCGTAGGCAATGCCATTCAATACTGCCCCAGATTGTTGGGCGGTCGATCCAGGTTTGTCAAGGTAGCTGAGATCCTTTTTGCTGTTCTTTTTCAGAAAGTCCTGCATGCCCAATGTGCCTACCACAAATCCTGAAGAGGGGTCTATTTTAAGGATATAATCATATTGCCATCGGTTTGCAAAAACATACCCATCGATCATTTCCAATTCATTGAGGTTGTTGACAGCTCCGTATTGATCCCGGATGCTGAGAACTTTTTTCAGTTTTAGCGTACCCGGTTCTACAAAATAAAGTTTGTCTGATCCGTCACTGATGATCAGCTGAATGCCATCATTTGTGATGCCCCATCCTTCACCGCTCCAGGGGAGAGTTGTGATTTTTTTAGGTTCCTTTTTGATATCATAAACATAGACCTCGTGGTTTTGCCAACTGAGTTGGTAGAGGGTGTCTCTTAAGATGGTGATGCCTTCTGCAAATACAGCGTCATTCAATTGGATCGCTGAAAGGATCTTGCCCGTTTTGATTTCAACCTTTCTCAGGCTGGATCTTCCCATCAAGCCAGTGCTTTCCATCAAACTTCCCTTGTATAACTCAAGCCCCTGTGTAAAAGCTGCTGTATCATGGGGATAGGCGTTCAGGACAGTGTAGGCAAGGCTCACAGGTGCGGGCACCCCTGAAGCAACTGTTTCTTGTTCTGCTTCATCTCCACCAGCACCACTTCCACAGGCAGTTAAGAAAAGGACTAAAAGGGCAGATAAATGGACTTTTTGTATTCCCATGCCCCAAATTTCACATAATTTTTGGATCAAGCACTTCCCCCTCTAAAATAAAAGGCAAGTTTTAGTTTATATCGCTGTTTCACAGGTGCGAAACAATCATCATGAAAGTATGGTTAAATCCACCCTGATAACCATCAACGATCATTTTCTGATCAGGTAGTATACACAGGTAGTGAAAAAATTTCTCAAGAAGGGTATTGCAGATAACCATTTGAACTGAACCCTTGGTTTCCAACCGAAC